>CADBOK010000061.1 GCA_902796245.1 Oscillospiraceae bacterium
AAAGCCCCGCGGGCTCACGAAATGCGGCATCCGGCTCGATTCCGGCGATATGACCTACCTGACGAAAAAGGCGCGCAAGCTGCTCGATGAAGCAGGCTGGCAGAGCTGCAAAATTTCGTGTTCGAACTCGCTCGACGAGTATATTATTGAAGACATTCTCAACCAGGGCGCGCAGATCGACCTGTTCGGCGTCGGCGAGCGGCTTATCACAGCCAAATCCGAGGCCGTGTTCGGAGGCGTCTACAAGCTGACGGCCATCGAGGACGAGGACGGGACGATCATCCCCAAGATCAAGATCAGCGAAAACGTCGGCAAGATCACGAACCCGCACTTCAAAAAGGTCTACCGCTTCTTCGGCAACGACACCGGCAAGGCCATTGCGGATTATCTGTGCGTCCACGACGAGACGGTCGACGACACGCAGGATCTGGAGATCTTCGACCCGCAGGCGACGTGGAAGCGCAAAAAGGTCTATAACTTCACGGCGAAGGAGCTGCTCGTGCCAATCTTCAAAAACGGCGAGCTGGTCTACAAGCTGCCGAAGCTGGACGAGATCCAGGCCTACTGCGAGGCGCAGGTCGACACACTCTGGGACGAAGTCAAGCGGTTTGACAACCCGCACACCTATTACGTCGATCTGTCGCAGAAGCTCTGGGACATCAAGGACAGGCTGCTGCACGAGGGCGGCAGGCTCGGTAAATAAAAATCATCGCATCCGCCCGGCAAGCCGGACGGATGCGCGTCTATGGAGGGAACAATATGACCATTCGCGTAGGGATCATCGGGCGGAATTTCGTCGTCGACTGGATGCTGTCGGCGATGGAGCAGGTGCCGGAGCTGCGCCCGGCGGCGATTTACTCAAGAAACGAGCAGACCGGCCGGGAATTTGCGGAAAAATATCATCTGGACGCGGTGTTTACTGATCTCGAGGCGTTCGCCGCCTCGGATGCGTTTGACGCGGCGTATATCGCGAGCCCGAACCTCTGCCATTTTGACCAGGCCATGTGCCTGCTGCGGCACGGCAAGCACGTGCTGCTGGAAAAGCCGGGCGTTCTGACAAAGCAGCAGACCCAAACGCTCGTCGAGACGGCAAAGGCCAATCACGTCGTCTATCTCGAGGCAATGCGGCTGGTGTTTGACGACGCGCTGCCCATCATCCGGCAGGCCCTTCCCGAGATCGGGACGCTTCGCCGCGTCACGGCGGAATTCACGCAGTATTCCTCCCGCTACGACCGCGTCCGCGCGGGAGAAGCCCACATCAACGCATTCGATCCCGCGCTGTGCAACGCAGCAATTCTGGACATGGGTTGCTATCCCATCCACGCGCTCATTTCCATGTTCGGCGAGCCCGCGCATGTGTCGGCGGAGGCGTACCATCTGGAAAGCGGGTTTGAGGCGGGCGGCATCGCGCTTCTGCGCTATTCCGGCTTCGTCTGCGAGGCAATCTGGTCGAAGGTCTGCAAACAGGCCGCGCCCACCACGTTTATGGGCGAGGACGGCTCGATCCTGCTCGACGATATCAACCACATCCGCCGCATCTGGCTCGTGCGCCGCAGCGGCGAGACGGTCGAGCTGCCGTACCGCGAAAAGCTGCCAAACAACATGATGTACGAGCTGCGCGAGTTCGCAGGCTATATCGCCTCCGGCACACAGCCGGAAAAGCGAAACCTCGACAGCATCCTCACCGCCGCCGTCATCGAAGAGGCCCGCCGCCAGACGGGCACGCTCTTCGGCGGGCTTTGATCTGCATCGCAGAGAAAGCAGAGAAATTACATACGATAAAGCCTCCCTCTGTCACTGCTTGACAGGGGGAGGCTTTGCGTACTGCGGAAGAATACCGGGCTTACCGCTCCATCAGACCAACACAGTCGTAATACGGTCTGGAGGCGATGAGGGCTTTGTTCTCTTTGAAGACGTTATGCGTCAGCGTAATGACGGCATAATCGCACTGCGCCATGGCTTCCTCGAGGGAATAATTGTGGTATCCCGCCACGTCGCCCTGAATATACGGCTCGCAGGCGAGAACCTCATAGCCGCGCTCCTTCAAAATGTTCGCGAACAGGACGGACGGGCTTTCGCGCGTGTCGTCGATGTTGGCCTTGAAGCTCATGCCGAGCACGGCGATCTTTGCGCCGGGCTTCACATCGCGCGCGATGCGGTCTGCCGTCCACGCGGGCTTGCCGTCGTTGACGAGACGTGCCTCGTAGATGAGCGGCGTGATGTCCTCGAACTTTTCATGGATAAACCACGGGTCGACCGCGATGCAGTGTCCGCCGACGCCGACGCCGGGCGTATGGACATTCACTCTGGGGTGGCAGTTGGCAAGCTCGATGAGCTTGAACACGTCGATGCCGAGCCGGTCGCAGACCTTGCTGAGCTCGTTGGCGTAGGCGATGTTGATATCACGGAACGTGTTTTCCGTCAGCTTGCACATCTCGGCGGTCAGATCGTCCGTCAGGCGGATGGTGCCGCCGGTGACGACCTTTTCGTAGATCTCTTTTGCAAACTCTGCCGACTCCGGACGGTTCGAGCCGATGATGCGGTCGTTCTCGCGCAGCTCAATAAGCATCCGGCCGGGAATGATGCGCTCCGGGCAGTGCGCCGTCATGAACTGCTCCGGCGCAAGGCCGGAAATCTCCGAGACGATTTTTTCCACCATGCGCGTGGAGTAGGGAGGCGAGGTGGATTCGAGCACGCAGAGGTTCCCCGCGCGCAGGACGGAGCCAACCTCCTTCGCGGCAGACTCGACGAAGCGCATGTCGGACACGCGCTTGTGCTCCTCCGTCTCGCGGTAGGGCGTCTGGACGCAGATGATAAAGACGTCGGCAGGCTCGGGCTTCGTCGTAAAATGCAGACGGCCGGTATTCATGGCCTTCGTCATGGCGTCCTGCAGGCCGGGCTCGACAATATGGATATGGCCCGCGTTCAGCGTTTCCACGACGGTATCCTTCACGTCGAAGCCGCAGACCTCATAGCCCGCCAGCGTAAACGTGATGGCGGTGGGGAGGCCGATATAGCCGCAGCCCATGATCTCGATTTTTTTCATGCTTTTTCGCTCCTTTGGAAACATACGAAGCAATTATATCCCAAATTTTACGCTTTTGCAAGCAGCGTCTGCACCATATCCGTCTTTTCCCACGGCAGATCGAGCTCCGCACGGCCAAAGTGGCCGTATCCGGCGGTCTGCCGGTAGATCGGGCGGCGCAGGTCGAGCGTCCTGATGATGGCCGCCGGGCGCAGGTCGAAGCATTCGCGCACGAGCTGGGCAAGCTTGTCGTCGGCAATTTTGCCGGTTCCATAGGTTTCGACAAGCACGGAAACGGGATGCGCCACGCCGATGGCATAGGCCAGCTGCAGCTGGCAGGCGTCGGCCAGACCCGCCGCGACCAGATTCTTCGCGATATAGCGCGCCATGTACGCGCCGCTGCGGTCAACCTTCGTGGGGTCCTTGCCGGAGAACGCGCCGCCGCCGTGGGCCGCGTAGCCGCCGTAGGTATCGACGATGATCTTGCGGCCCGTGAGGCCGGAGTCGCCCGCAGGTCCGCCGATGACAAAGCGGCCCGTCGGGTTCACATAGTATTTTGTGTTCTCGTCCAGCAGACGAGACGGCAGGTTCGGCTCGATGACCGTCTCGATGACGGCTTTGCGCAGCTCGTCAATGGCAATGGAGTCTGCATGCTGCGTCGAGACGACGACGGTGTCGATGCGGGCGGGCATGCCGTCGGGGCCGTATTCCACGGAGACCTGGCTCTTGCCGTCCGGGCGGAGCCAGGGAAGCCGGCCCGATTCCCGCGCGTGCGTCAGCGCCTTGGTGAGGTTGTGCGCGTAGGCAATGGGGGCGGGCATGAGCTCTTTGGTCTGCGTGCAGGCGAAGCCGAACATCATGCCCTGATCGCCCGCGCCGGTCGTGCCGTCGTCATAGGCATTGTCAACGCCCATGGCGATGTCCGGGGACTGCCGCCCCATGGCGACCATGACGTTGCAGCTGTGGCCGTCAAAGCCCATCTCGGGGCGGTCATAGCCCGCGTCGCAGATGGCTTTGCGGGCGATCTGCGCGATATCGATGCGAGCAGACGTGGTAATTTCACCCATGACGAGCACCATGCCGGTCGTCGCCGCCGTCTCGCAGGCGACGCGGCCCATGGGATCCTGCTCGAGCACGGCGTCGAGCACGCTGTCGGAGACAAGATCGCACAGCTTGTCGGGATGGCCCTGCGTGACGGATTCCGAGGTGAAAATTTTTCTGTTGTTCATATCTGATTCCTTTCCTGGCATAAAAAAGCGCCCTGCCCGAGGGGCAGAACGATATACGGTTCTCTCCCTCATCTTTCGATTCCTTCGCCGGATTTGGCACCTTGCGTTTTGCAGGTTGCCGGGTTTCACAGGGCCGTTCCCTCCACCACTCTTGATAAGGCTGTTCAGTTGTACCTCGATTATACAAAACCCGTCGAAAAAGTCAAGAGAAAAGTTTTTCTTTCGGCAGATTTCCCCGTTTACCCCGCGTCAAACCCGCCCATACTCCATGCAGAACAGAATGTTTACATTTACAGGGTAGATTTTTCCGCCCGGAGCCGGTATGATAAAGTCTCAACATCAGGAGGGTGAACGCTATGAAGGATCTTCGCAGACGGTTTGAACGCTTCTGCCTCAAAAACCGGGGCAAGGGCATCCCGAACCTCATGCTCGTCATTGCCATTGGAAATCTGGCGGTCTATCTGCTCTCGCGCATCGACCCCAGCAACATCGTCTACAGCTATCTCTGCTTCAGCCGCTCTGCCATTCTGCGCGGGCAGGTCTGGCGGCTGTTTACGTATGTCTTTACGTATCTGAATGACACGGCCGGCGTCTATCTGTTTCTGTCCGTCGTGTCGCTGTTCTGCTATTATCAGTTCGGCAAGATCCTGGAGAGCTACTGGGGCTCGTTCCGCTTCAACCTGTATTATCTCACGGGACTCCTGCTGACCGATCTGGCCGCGCTGCTGCTCGGCTCCGGGGCAGATGCCGCAGCGCTGAACCTCAGTCTGTTTCTGGCCGTTGCGACCATCGCGCCGGAGGCAAGGGTGCTACTGCTTTTCTTCATCCCCGTCAAAATGAAGTACATGGCATGGGTCTACCTCGGAGGAACGGTGCTGAGCGTGTTTTTGTATCTGCGCATTTCCCCGTTCCTCTCGTTCTACTGGCTGCTGCCCATCGTTCCGCTTTTAAACTATCTCCTCTTCTTCGGCAGCGATGTCAAAAACATCCTGCCCGACGCCCTGCGCTACCGGCAGCGGAAAAATTACCGTACAACCGCCACAAACGCCCGCCCGAACCCCAACTGGGCAGGGGCCTACCGCTCGAAGTCCGGCGAGAAGCCCTACCGGCATAAGTGTACGGTCTGCGGCCGGACGGATACGGACTATCCGAACCTCGAATTCCGCTACTGCTCGAAGTGCAATGGGTATTACTGCTACTGCATCGACCATATCAACAACCACGTCCACATCACCACGCCCCCACAGAGCGAGGAAAAGGAATAAAACGGAGGGACTGCCATGAACGAAGTATTGAACTGCCTGCTGACCCGCAGAAGCGTCAAGAAGTATCTTCCGCAGCCGGTCGAACAGGAAAAGCTGGACGCCGTTCTGGAGGCCGGGACCTACGCCGCCTGCGGCATGGGCCGTCAGGCCGGGAAGATCGTCGTGCTGCAAAATCCGGATGATATCGCGCAGCTAGAACGGATGAACGCGGCGATTTTTGGAAATCCGGACGCGCACCCGTTCTACGGCGCGCCGGTCGTGTGCGTCGTATTTGCGGACACAAACGTGAACACCTGGATCGAGGACGGCAGTCTGGTCATCGGCAACATGATGGCCGCCGCGCACAGTCTCGGTCTCGGCAGCTGCTGGATCCACAGGGCGCGGCAGGAGTTTGAAAGCGCGGAGGGCAAGGCGCTGATGCAGAAATGGGGCGTGAGCGGAAATTACGCCGGAATCGGCCACTGTATCCTCGGCTACGCCGCGCAGGAGCCCGCCCCCGCAAAGCCCAGAAAGGCCGATTTTATCGTGCGTGTGTAAAGCCTCTTGCAAAATCGGCAAAACTGGCTTATACTGAAGAAAAAACAGGAGGGCACCGCTATGAAATCCATTAAAAGCATCCTGAAGATCGCGGGCGCGGTCATGGCCGTGATCGGCACCGTGCTTGTCGTCGTCGGCTTCCTCGACGAGATCTGCGCAGGCATCAAAAAGCTCGCCGCCTGCCGCGCACGGCGCGAAGAAATGAAGGATTACGCAGACTGAACAAACGCCCCGAAGCAGCAGCTTTGGGGCGTTTTGTATACAAAAGGGCGTGGAGCACAGAATCGTCAAAAACGGGCAAGCCGCTTTATACCGGACGGATATCGGACAGGTCATACGGCGTAGTCTGGTAGACAAAATAGTTGAGCCAGTTCTGGTACAGGAGGTTCGCGTGGCTGCGCCAGGTGACCATGGGCGGCTTCGTGTCGTCGTCGCCGGGATAATAGTTCTCCGGCACGTGGATGGGAAGCCCGGCGTTTTTGTCGCGCAGATATTCCGCTTCCAGCGTCCGCGCGTCGTATTCCGAGTGGCCGGTGATAAAGATCTGCCGCCCGCCCTCGGTCGCCATGGCGTAGACCCCGGCCTGCTCAGACGAGGCGAGAATTTTCAGCTTGCCGCAGCGCTCAATGTCCTCGCGCCGGACGCTCGTGTGTCGCGAATGCGGCACCATGAACACATCGTCGAACCCGCGCATGAGCATGGACGAGCGCCGCTCGACCCGGTGCGGGTAGACGCCGAAGAGCTTTTCGGGCAAATCGGTCTTCCCGATGCCGTAGTGATAATAAAGCCCCGCCTGCGCGCCCCAGCAGATGTGGAACGTGCTGTGCACGTGCGTCCGGCTCCATTCCATGATGCGGCACAGCTCCGGCCAGTATTCGACCTGCTCAAACGGCATCTGCTCCACGGGCGCACCGGTGATGATGAGCCCGTCGAACCAGCGGTCCTTCACGTCCTCGAACGTCTGATAGAATTTCAGCAGATGTTCGCGGGACGTGTTTTTGGACTCGTGGCTGTCCGTGTGGATGAGCTCCAGCTCCACCTGCAGCGGCGTGTTGCCGAGCAGCCGCGACAGCTGCGTTTCCGTGGCGATCTTGGTGGGCATGAGGTTCAGAACAAGAATCTGCAGCGGGCGGATGTCCTGCGTGACGGCCCGCGTCTCGTTCATGACGAAGATATTCTCATCTGCCAGCGTTTTCGCTGCCGGCAGACCGTTCGGGATCATAATGGGCATGGCGTGGGTTCCTTTCTGCTTTGGTTATCGGAGCGCCTGATTGAGATCGGCGATCAGATCCTCCGCGTCCTCCAAGCCGCAGGAGTAGCGGATCAGATCCTCGCGGACGCCCGCAGCCAGCAGCTCCTCGGCGTTCATCTGCCGGTGCGTCGTCGACGCCGGATGCAGGCAGCAGGTGTGGGAGTCGGCCACATGCGTCTCGATGGACGCGACCTTGAGCTTTCCCATGACGGCTTCCGCCGCGGCCCGTCCGCCCTTCACGCCGAAGCTCACGACGCCGCACGAGCCGTGCGGCAGGTATTTCTGCCCCAGCTCGTAATATTTGTCGCCTGGCAGGCCGCAGAACTGCACCCACGAGACGTTTTCATGCTGCTGTAAAAATTCCGCGACCTTCTGCGCGTTCTCGCAGTGCCGCTGCATGCGCACGTGCAGGCTTTCGAGGCCGAGATTCAGGTAATACGCGCTCTGCGGGGACTGGATCGCGCCGAGATCGCGCATGAGCTGGACGGTCGCCTTTGTGATATACGCACCTGCGAGGCCGAAGCGCTCGGTATACGTTACGCCGTGATAGCTCTCGTCGGGCGTACACAGGCCGGGGTATTTGTCCGGGTATTTTGTCCAGTCAAATTTTCCGGAATCGACGATCGCGCCGCCGATGGCGCCCGCGTGGCCGTCCATATACTTGGTCGTCGAGTGTACGACGATATCCGCGCCCCATTCGAACGGACGGCAGTTGATGGGCGTTGCGAACGTGTTGTCCACGATCAGGGGCACGCCGTGCCGGTGCGCGGCAGCCGCGAATTTTTCGATATCCAGAACGGTCAGCGCCGGGTTCGCGACCGTCTCGCCGTACATGGCCTTCGTGTTGGGCCGGAAGGCGGCGTCCAGCTCCTCCGGGGAGCAGTCGGGATCGACGAACGTGACCTCGACGCCCATGCGCTTCATGGTAACGGCGAAGAGATTGAAGCTGCCGCCGTAAATGCTCGACGAGCTGACCAGATGGTCGCCCGCGCCGACGATGTTGAACACGGCAAAGAAGATCGCCGCCTGTCCGGAGGCCGTCAGCATGGCGGCCGTGCCGCCCTCAAGCGCGGCAATGCGCGCCGCAACGGCGTCGTTCGTCGGGTTCTGCAGGCGGGAATAGAAATAGCCGCTGGCCTCCAGATCGAAGAGTCTGCCCATTTCGGCGCTGCTCTCATATTTGAACGTGGTGCTCTGGATGATGGGGATCTGACGGGGTTCTCCGTTTTTCGGGCTGTAGCCCGCCTGTACGCAACGCGTACCGAGTCCGAGTTGTGCCATGTAGGTACTCCTTTCCGGTTTGAAATTATAATTTACAGGATGAAATGCTGGCGGAAGCGGCCGCGTAGGGGCCGACGACTCTATCGGCCTAATAAATGTTGCGAATTTGCCGCAGATTTCCGTAAAAATGCTGCATTCTGCGTGCGGGCAGGGTCGTCCGCCCCTACAACTCCCCTTTCAGGGGAGGCTTACGCGCCGAGATTGCACAGAACGCCCATCAGAATGCCGAGCAGACCGCCCATGCAGACCTGCAGCGGCGTGTGGCCGACGAGCTCCTTGAGCTTTTCCTGGTCGGACAGCGGCTGCTCGAGCTTGGCGAACAGGTCAATGAACTCGTTCAGGAGCTTCGCCTGTTTGCCTGTTTCGAGCCGGACGCCCATCGCGTCGTGCATGACGATAATCGCCACAATCACGCTGATGGCGAACGGGAACGAACTTAGTCCGTATAAAATTCCCGCAGAGGTCGCCACGGCGCAGACCGTGGCCGAGTGCCCGCTCGGCATGCCGCCGTCGCCGAAGATGCGCGTCAAGTCCAGCGTATGGTGCATGAGCGCATAAATAATTGTCTTTAACACCTGCGCCGCGCCCCAGCCGATAAGGCCGCTGAGCAGCACGCGGTTGGAGAATAAGTCCTGAATTGCCTGCATGGTTCTCTTCCTTTCCGAAGTTATTTACAGCGCCGTGACCTCGACCTCCGGCAAGACTGCCTCGATCATGTCCCGGCCCGCCAGGCACGGGCTGTAGGCCGTTGCGCTGCCGCAGGCGGCGCCAAGGCGCAGAGCTTCCGCATAGTCTCCCGTGTCCAGCAGTCCCGCGAGAAAGCCAGCCGTCACGCTGTCACCCGCGCCGACGGTGGAGACGACCGGCCGCGTATTGCAAAGCCTTGCCCGGTAAACGCACCCGGTTTCCGCCAGCAGCAGCGCGCCGTCCGCGCCTATGGACACCAGAACGTTCCGCGCGCCCGCCGCCTGCGCCCGCCGGGCAAGCGCAAGCAGCGCCTCCGGCGTGTCCGCCCGCTCGCCGAACAGCTCGCACAGCTCCTCGCCGTTGGGCTTGATGAGCAGCGGCCGGAACGCGAGCGCTTCCTGAAGCGCCGCGCCGCTCGTGTCCACGACGGCACTGATGCCCGCCTCCCGCGCGGCGGAAAGCAGCGCGGAAAACGCGCCCGCCGGGCTTTTTTGCAGATTGCCGCTGACAACGAGCTGATCGTCCGGCTTTAATCCGCGCAGAAACGCGCACAGCGCGTCAAGATCCGCCTGCGTAAGCGCGGGGCCGGAGGCGTTGAAGGCCGTCTCGGGGCTGGTGTTGATCTTGGTGTTGATGCGCGTCTGGCCGTTTTGCAGCCAGAACCAACGGCAATCGCAGCCGGTGTCCGCCATGAGCGCTTCGAGGAGCCGTCCCGTCGGCCCGGCCAGATAGCCCAGCACGCACGACGGCTTGCCGAGCGTCCGGAGCATCAGTGAAACGTTGATCCCCTTTCCGCCCGGCGCAAGCAGCTCGCGGCCGGAGCGGTTGATGCCGCCCACGCACAGCGGCGCACGCAGATCCATATAATAATCGATATTCGGATTTGTCGTAACCGTGTAGATCATGATCCGCTTCTCCTGAAATGCCTGTTTTTCAAAAGTATACGAGTCCCACGCAAAAAAGTCAACGCCCGGCGGCGCTTCAAACGCCCGGGCGCGTTGCTTTTTTTGCGAAAGCCTGCTATACTTGCTCTATCAAGGAAAAGGGGGGCTCCCTGTGAAGGATTTCTTCTGCCGCCTGTTTACGCCGTGGAGTGCCGGAGCGCAGTTTGACGCGCCGGAGGCGTTTTACGGGTTCCTGCTTGGCCGGGACAAGCTGCTCGGTACGCTCCGGAACCTCTGCTTTGGTATTGCGCTGGTGCTGCTGGTGATCGGCTACGCCGTCTCCGACGGCACGAGCGGCTATTCCATTGCCGACATTGCCAACCAGCCGTATTATCTGATCGCCGTGGGCGTGATGGTGCTGGCGCTGCTGCTGTCGCTGGCCATGATCCGGATCGAAAAAGAACTGCCGAAGGAGATGCGGCCGAAATGAAACCTGAAAACCTGTCTGCGCTGTTTGAAAACGGCGCGTATACGCTTGTTGTGCAAAAGGACGGCGCGACCGTCCACAAGGACTTTGGCCGTGGCGTCGGCCCGGCGCTGCGGCTGTATGACGCGCAGCCGGAGCTTTTGAAGGGCGCGCTCGTCTGCGACACGATTGTCGGCAAGGCGACCGCCGCGATCTATATTCTGGGCGGCGCGTCGTGCGTCTATGCCGAGATCATGAGCGCCGCAGCGGCGGACTTCCTGAACGCGAACGGCGTGGACTGCGCCTGTAAGACAAAAACCGAAAAGCTTCTGAACCGGCAGGGAACGGGCCTGTGCCCGTTTGAACAGGCCGTTCTGGAGCTGGAAAAGCCCGAAGACTGCCTTCCCGTCATCCGCGCGACGCTTGCGCGGCTGATGGCCGGAAAAAAATAAAACCAAAATGCAACCAGCTTCTTCATTTCCTGTCTGTATGGATAGATGCAATCTATTACATACAGGAGGAGCCGATATGAAGAAGCTGCTTGCTTTTCTGCTGCCCGTCGCACTGGCATTTGCCATGACCGCCTGCACGCCGTGTGACAATGACAAGGACGAAGTGTGGTCGGCAAAGCCCGTGATCTATCTCTATCCTGAGGGAGACGAGGACGAAACCTGCGACGCCAAGCCGGTCGCGTATCTGTATCCGCAGACGGAAACGGAGATAACGGTCCGGCTGGACTATGACGGAGAGCTGATGTGTACGTATCCGGCCTATGCAGACGGCTGGACCGTCTCGGCAAGACCAGACGGGACGCTGACGGATAAAAACGGCCAGACCTACCGGTATTTATACTGGGAGGGCGTGTCGGAGACGGAATATGATTTCTCAGCTGGCTTCTGCGTGCCGGGAAGCGGCACGGCGGAATTTCTGGAGGATGCGCTCTCGAAGCTCGGCCTGAACCGTGCGGAGGCCAACGAGTTTATCATCTACTGGCTGCCGCGCATGCAGGAAAACGCCTATAACCTGATTGCGTTCCAGCACGCGGCCTATACCGAAAGCGCCCGTCTGACCATCACGCCCGAGCCGGACACGCTGATTCGCGTCTTTATGGCCTTCAAGCCGCTGACAGTCCCGGTCGAGCTCGCGCCGCAGACGCTCACAGCCCCCGCGCGCACCGGCTTTACCGCCGTCGAATGGGGCGGCGCGGAATGCCGGTAAACGCGAAGCGCCATGCGGGTTCGCAGGCACATGCCTTTTGCCCCACCGAAAAAGCCGCCGGACACCCGGCGGCTTTTTGTATTTGATTACCCCTCGTCCCGTTCGCGAAGACCCGCAACAGAGCTGACGGGCAGCGAGAAGCAGATCGCGCCGGCCTTGGTGCCGGGGCCCGCGTTCTCATTGATCGCGCGCATGATCGCGGCCTTTTCGTCCGCGTAGGCAATGATGTAGACCATATCCTTTTCGTCGGCCAGACTCACGCCGAAGAATTTTTCTCCGCGCTTCGAGCCCGTGCCCTTGGCGTGCAGCACCGTGCCGCCGCCTGCGCCCGCGGCCCGGGCGGCGTCCATGACAAGATCGGCGTAGCCCTCGTTCAGGATCACGACGATCAGCTCGTGATTGAATTCCATATGCGGCATTCCTCCTGTTTTCAGATCGTTGGTCAGATAGGCGAGCGTTCTGCCGCCCGCCACGCTCTTGAGCGGCACGGTCAGCAAAATCCCGTTGCCGGGAATGTCGAGAAACAGCTTGCGCTTGGCAGCCCTGACGAGCTGCGCGGCCTCCTGCGTGCTGGCAACAGAGGAGGTGACGGTCTTGGGGGTTTCGTCCAGACCGTAGACGGCCAGATGCTCGTTTTTAGCCGTGCCTCTTCCGGGCGCGCTGAGAATCATCGGCAGCCCCGCCTCGCGGAACAGGGCGTTCATGGCCTCGCCGCGGTCGGCGTCGGTGACGGCAATGATATAATACAGTTCCATATCAGCAGGCCTCCCACAGTTCGATGATCTCGTTGTCGCCGAAGTCCGGCAGAGCAGGCTCGTTTTCGGCGCGGCGGGATTTGACGACGTAGATCGCGCCCATGACCTGCACGGTGATGAGCGGCATCATCGCGACCAGCGCGACAAGGCCGAATGCATCCGTCATGACGTTCCCGCCCAGCGCCTCGCACGCGCCCATAGCGAACGGCAGCATGAACGTCGCCGTCAGCGGGCCGGAGGCCACGCCGCCGGAGTCAAAGGCGATGGCCGTAAACGTGCGCGGCACGAAGAACGACAGGGCCAGCGCGATGAAATACCCCGGCACGAGGAAGTACATGATTGAAACGCCTGTGATAACGCGCAGCATCGCAAGCCCGCCTGCGGCGGAGACGGCGATGGAAAGGCTCATTCCCATGGCTTTTGCCGAAATGGCGCCCGCGCTCAGATCCTCGACCTGCCGGTTGAGGATGTGGACGGCAGGCTCGGCGTTGATGATGAACCAGCCCATGAGCATGGCCAGCGGAATGAGCAGCCACAGCTTCCACCCCTCCGTCAGCGCAGCGCCCAGCGCATAGCCGACCGGCGAGAAGCCGACGTTCACACCCGTCAGGAACAGGACAAGTCCCGCGTATGTATACAGAATGCCTACCATGACCCGCAAAAACGGCAGCTTCCGCAGCCGCAGCGAGACGATCTGGAAGATCAGGAAGAATACCACGATCGGCAGCAGCGCCAGCGTGACCTCCTTCAGATATTCCGGGAAGGCGTGCAGATAGTCCCGGCCCAGCGCGACGGTATTGGTGATGGCGGCGGCCGCCTCGCTTTCCGCCTGCGCGGGCTGCGTTTTGTAGATCGCGCCCAGCAGAAGGACCGACGCAATCGGCCCGATGGAGCAAAGGCCGACAAGGCCGAACGAGTCCGCCTTCGCGTTTTCGTCGGAACGGATGGACGCCACGCCCACGCCGAGCGCCATGATAAACGGCACGGTCATCGGCCCGGTCGTCACGCCGCCGGAATCAAACGCGACGGCAAGAATGCCCTGATCGGACAAAAACGCCGCGAGAAACACCAATACATAGAACACAATGAGCAACAGCCGCAGCGAGATGCCGAACAGAATGCGCACCATGCAGAGCATCAGGAAGATGCCCACGCCGACGGAGACAGTCAGAATGAGGACCGTCTTATCGATCTCCGGCACGTTGGCCGCCAGCACCTGCAGATCGGGCTCGGCCACCGTAATGGCGACGCCCAGCAGGAAGCTCACGATCAGAATCAGCCCGAGCTTGCGCGACTTTGTCAGCTTCGCGCCCATGTAGTTGCCGATCTTGCTCATGGACATCTCCGCGCTGAGCGTGAACAGGCCCATGCCCAGAATCAGCATGGCCGTCGCCAGCACGAACGAGAGCATCAGCCCTGTATCGACCGGCACGAGCACAAAGCAGATCGCCAGCACGATCAGGCTGATCGGCAGCACGGAGGCCGCGGCCTCCTTCAGTTTTTCCAGTAACACCTGTTTGCGGTACAAAGCCTCACTCCTATTTCAAGAATTGTTCTTATTTTAACAGAAAAACGCCGCTCTGAACAGGGCTGAAATGTAATAAGGCTGTTAATTTTATGCGCGCTTTACCGGCCGGTGTATTTTTATGCAGTTTTACCAAAGAATGCTCGCTTCCCTTGACGGCGGAGCGGAAAGCAAATACAATAAATAGGCTTATGCGCAGAGCTCCCGGCCGCATGTGCGGCCGGGAGTGAATTTTTATGAAAAAAGAGAGAGAAAATCATGGAGAAGAAACCCGCGCGCGCGATTGCCCTGCTGCCCATCGGGGTGTTCCTGGTTCTGTATCTGGGTCTGGGCTGTCTGTTTGAATATGGTCTGAAGATCGAAATGGGCTTTTACAACATCCCCATCGTCGTGGCGTTCCTCGTCGCGATTCTGGTCGCCTGCCTGCAGAACCGGGCACTGTCGTTCGACGAAAAGCTGGAGGTCATGGCAAAGGGCGTCGGCGATAAGAATATCATGACGATGATCCTGATCTTTCTGGCCGCCGGTGTGTTCGTCGGCGTCGTGGGCCGCAGCAGCGCCGAATCCGTCGCGTATTTCATGCTCGCGCACATCCCGGCGCAGTTCGCCGTGGCGGTTCTGTTCGTCGTGTCGTGCTTTGTCTCGACGGCCATGGGCACGTCCTGCGGCACAATCACGCTGATCATCCCCATCGCCGTCGCCGTGGCGAGGGCGTCGGGCTTCAACCTGGCGCTCTGCATCGGCTCCGTCATGGGCGGCGCGATGTTCGGCGACAATCTCTCGTTTATTTCCGACACGACCATCGCCGCCTGCAACACGCAGGGCTGCGAAATGAAGGATAAATTCCGCACGAATTTCCGCATCGCGCTGCCGGCGGCGCTCGTGACGCTGGCGCTGATTATCGCGTTCTCGCTGAAAAGCGACATTGGCGCGGTCGAGATCCCGGAATACCACCTGCTGCAGACAGTTCCGTACCTGCTGGTGCTCATCGGCGGCGTGGCGGGCGTCAATGTGTTCCTCGTCCTGCTGACCGGCATCTTCTCCGGCGCCGTTATCATGCTCGCCACCGGCGCGACGCACCCGACCGAGCTGCTGGGAAACATGGGCTCCGGTGCGTCCGGCATGTTTGAGACGATCATGGTCACGCTCCTTGTGTCTGCCATGTGCGGCCTCATCCGCGAATACGGCGGCTTTGAAGCGCTGCTCGGCTTTATCCGCCGCATTTTCCACGGCAACAGGGGCGGCCAGCTGGGTATCGGCCTGCTTGTCGGCGCGATGGACATCGCCACGGCCAACAATACCGTCGCCATCGTCATGGCCGGCCCCATCGCAAAGCAGATGAGCGAGGAATAC
>CADBOK010000062.1 GCA_902796245.1 Oscillospiraceae bacterium
ATCTTTATTTTCCCGTACATCATGCCGCAGTGGACGCTGGCCGTCGTGTGGCAGAACCTGTTTAACTCCAACGCCGTCACCGGCACGTCCAACGGTTTGCTTGCCGCCCTCTTCGGCGTCAACATGCCGATGTGGTGGTGCAAGGGCCTGTTCCCGAGCCTGATGGTTCTGGGCCTTCACTACGCGCCGTTCGCATATATCCTCATCGGCGGCATTTTCCGCAACATGGACGCGAATCTGGAAGAGGCCGCGACCATTCTGGATACGCCCAAGTGGAAGACCATGTTCCGCATCACGCTCCCGATGGTCAAGCCCGCGATTCTGTCCACCATCCTGCTGGTTTTCGGCAGCGCGATGGGCTCTTATCCGGTGCCGCATTATCTGGGTCTGAGCACGCTGTCGACCAAGTATGTCTCGATGAACTCCAAGTATACGGGCGAGGCGAGCATTCTTGCCATCATCATGATGGTTTTCGGCGTGGCGATCATGCTCCTGAACCAGCTTTCGCTCAGAAGCCGCAAAAATTACACGACTGTCACCGGCAAGTCCGGCCAGATCTCCAAAATTACGCTCGGCAGGACTGGCCGCGTCGTCATCGCCCTGATTCTTGTGATCCTCACGTTCTTCACGAGTATCTTCCCCATCATCTCCTTCGCATTCGAGACGTTCCTGCCGAACCCGGGCGACTATTCATTCCTGTACACGGGCGATGCGTCGAACCTCACGACCAAGTGGTGGGTCACGTCGGAGAACGTCACCGAAAACGGCATGTACGGCCAGAAGGGTATCTTGTATAACGAGACGATCTGGCGGGCGTTCAAGGGGACGATCCTTGTCTCCGTGGCCTGCGCGCTGCTGGCCGGCTCCATCGGCACGATGATCGGCTACGCTGTCTCGAAAAACCGCCGCAGCCGCTGGGCAAACTATGTGAACTCCGTCGCGTTCCTGCCGTATCTCATGCCGTCCATCGCTGTGGGCGTCGCGTTCTTCATCCTGTTCTCGACCGAGAAGCTGAACCTGTTCAATACGTATACGCTGCTGATTATTGCCGGCACGGTCAAGTATATCCCGTTTGCCAGCCGCAGCAGCCTCAACTCCATGCTTCAGCTGTCGGGTGAAATCGAAGAGGCGGCCATCATTCAGGACATCCCGTGGATCAAGCGCATGACCCGCATCATCATCCCCATCCAGAAATCCTCGATCATTTCCGGCTTCCTGCTGCCGTTTATGACGTGCCTGCGTGAGCTGTCGCTGTTCATGCTTCTGTGCGTGCAGGGCTTCATCCTCTCGACGACGCTGGATTACTTCGACGAGATGGGCCTCTACGCATTCTCCAGCGGCATCAACCTGATCCTGATCGTGACCATTCTGGTCTGCAACACCCTCGTCAACAAAATCACGGGCGCAAGCCTCGACAAAGGAATCGGAGGATAAAGCCATGCCTGAAATCAAACTTGAACATATCACCAAGCGCTGGGGCAAATTCTATGCCGTCGAGGATCTGAACCTCGTGATCGCGGACAATGCGTTCGTAACGCTGCTCGGTCCGTCCGGCTGCGGCAAGACCACGACGCTGCGTATGATCGCAGGTCTGGAAACGCCGACGAGCGGCCGCATCACCATCGGCGACACCGTCGTCTTTGACAGCGACCTCGGCATCAACGTCCCGGCCAACAAGCGCAAGGTCGGCTTCCTGTTCCAGAACTATGCGCTCTGGCCCAACATGACCGTCTATGAAAATATCTCCTTCGGCCTGTCCAATATCAAAGAGCCGATGGCGAAGATCGACTTTGAGGCGAAAAACGCCGCGCGGCTGGCAGAAATTCTGAAAACGCCCGCCGAGGTCGCTTCCGTACTCGAAGAGTGCCGCGACAAGGACGGAAAGCTGGAAGAAAAGAAGGCCGTTCTGAAGCTGATCGACGCCTTTACGCTCTCGCAGTATACGGCAAAGAAGCTGTTTGACTATCATCTGGAATCCAAGCAGGACTGCCACGCCGAGATCGCCGCGCTCGAAGCGAAGGCCGAGGCCGCGCACAAGACCGCGCAGGCCTCCGGCTGCACGCTGGACGCGGAATACCGGTACTGCAAGGACGGCAAGCCTGTTCTGCAGACGCGCAAGCTGACGAAGGAGGAGATCGACCTGACTGTCCGCCGCGTCAGCCGTATCGTCAAGATCGGTATGTTCATGGACCGCTATCCGGCAGAGCTCTCCGGCGGACAGCAGCAGCGTGTCGCCATCGCCAGAACGCTTGCGCCGGAGCCCACGGTGCTGTTCATGGACGAGCCGCTGTCGAACCTCGACGCGAAGCTGCGTCTGGAGATGCGCTATGAGCTGCAGCGCCTGCACGTCGAGACGGGCTCCACCTTCGTCTATGTCACGCACGACCAGATGGAGGCCATGACGCTCGCAACCCAGATCTGCCTCATCAACAACGGCGTTCTGCAGCAGTATGAGGCGCCGCTGGATGTGTACCATCATCCGGCAAACCTGTTTGTCGCCGACTTTGTCGGCAACCCGTCCATTAACTTCGTCGAGGTCAAGGGCAGACAGGCCGCCGACGGCTCCGTTTCCATGACCATGCTCGGCGGCGTGCAGGCGGTGTTCCGTCCGAAAAAGCCGGTTGAGCTTGCCGCGTGGTTTGAAGCGCGCGACCGGGAAGAGGCCGAACAGGCTGCCGCGCTCCGGGAAAAGGCGAAGGAAAAGGGCTACGTCGAAAAGGGCAACAAGGACGAGGTCTTCCGCTATCATATTGCCAAGGTCGACGAGGAGGACGATTCGCTTCAGGATGCGCCCGAGATCACAAACGAGGATCTTGTGCTCGGCATCCGGCCGGAGTTCCTTGACATCGCCGACAGCAGCGATCTGCGCGGCGAAATTTACGGCGCCATGCCCACCGGCATGGAATCGACCATCAAGGTCCGCGTCGGCGGCTTTTTGCTGACGGGTGTGATTTTCGGCAGCTCGCTGTTCACCATCGGCACCGAGGTCCCGCTGTCCGTCACCGGCGACCAGATCATGCTCTTCGACCGGAAATCCGGCCGCTGCATCACGTCGGGCAGTCTGACGTTCTGAGAAGTAACTTACAAGAAGGGGCAGCCTCCGGCGGCCCCTTCTTTTTTGCCTTGTCCTTGCCGCGTGCGTTTTTTACACATCTTCTCCCGCTTGCCTATTGCCAATTCCGGCTGTTCTGTGCTAAACTGAATCGAATTTTCAGGAGAAACAAACACAGGAGTGTGAATCATGAGTCAGGAACCGAAACACAACGAAGAGGGCTTCATGTATAAGCTTGCCAGCTTTATTGTCGACAAACGGAATCTGATCTTTCTGATCGTCGCCATCGGGCTGGTGTTTTCCG
>CADBOK010000063.1 GCA_902796245.1 Oscillospiraceae bacterium
CAACGACTTCCGCCGCACCGGCGCCATCGACCGCACCGTCGTCTTCTCGAACCTCGCCAACGACCCGGCGGTCGAGCGTATCGCGACGCCGCGTATGGCGCTGACTGCCGCGGAGTATCTGGCATTTGAGTGCGGCATGCACGTGCTGGTCATCATGACCGACATCACAAACTACGCCGAGGCGCTGCGCGAGGTCTCCGCCGCACGCAAGGAGGTCCCCGGCCGCCGCGGCTATCCCGGCTACCTGTACACCGACCTCGCCACGCTCTATGAGCGCGCCGGCCGCCGCCAGGGCAAGAAGGGCTCCATTACCCTCATCCCGATCCTGACCATGCCGGAGGACGACAAGACCCATCCCATCCCCGATCTGACCGGCTATATCACCGAGGGCCAGATCATCCTCAGCCGCGATCTGTACCGCAAGGGCGTCATTCCCCCCGTGGACGTGCTGCCGAGTCTGTCGCGACTGAAGGACAAGGGCATCGGCCCCGGCAAGACGCGCGAGGATCACGCGGGCACCATGAACCAGCTCTTTGCCGCGTATTCTGCCGGCAAGGACGCGAAGGAGCTTGCGACCATTCTGGGTGAGAGCGCGCTTTCCCCGACAGACCGCCTGTACGCGAAGTTTGCCGAGGAATTCGAGCAGCGCTATGTCAGCCAGGGCTACGAGGAGAACCGCTCCATCGAGGAAACGCTGAACATCGGCTGGGAGCTGCTGTCCATCCTGCCCGAAACGGAGCTCAAGCGCATCAAGCCGGAGTTCATCGAAAAGTACCTGCCCAAAAAGCAGGCGTAAGGCGGTGTTCGCATGGCCAGTAAAACGATCAATCCGACCCGGATGGAGCTCACGCGGCTCAAGGGCCGCCTGCGCACGGCTGTGCGCGGCCACCGGCTGCTCAAGGACAAGCGCGACGAGCTGATGCGGCAGTTTTTCCTGATTGTGCGGGAAAACAAGGAGCTGCGCGCCAAGGTCGAGAAGGGTATTGAGGAGGCAAACCGCGCCATGACCGTTGCGTCGAGCGTGATGTCCCCGGAAATGCTCCAGCAGGCGCTTTTGTACCCCAAACAGTCGGCGACGCTGGACATGACGTTCCGGAACATCATGTCCGTCTCCGTCCCGGTCTACGAGTTCCACACAAAAAACGAGGATGCCGCGTCCATCTATCCCTACGGCTTCGCGCAGACGTCCGGCGAGCTGGACGACGCGCTGGGCGCGCTGGCCTCCGTGTTCCAGGACATGCTTGCGCTGGCGCAGGCCGAAAAGAAGACGCAGCTGCTCGCCTCCGAGATCGAGAAGACCCGCCGCCGCGTCAACGCGCTGGAATACGTCATGATCCCGGAAATGGAGAAGAACATCAAGTATATCTCCATGAAGCTCGAGGAAAACGACCGCGCAACCAAGGTCCGCCTGATGAAGGTCAAGGACATGGTGCTCAAGGACGCGCACAAGTTTGAAGCATGAAAAGGCCGCCCCCCTGCCGCGCTTTGCGGCAGGGGGCGGCCTTTATGGCGTGTGCGGTTTGTGCAGAGATTGTCCAAAACTCAAATCGTGTTGGCAGGGGCGGGACTCCGCTCTGCCCGCCGGGCGGCAGCGGACCCGCGCAGCACGCAGATCAATACGCCAGGGCGGACTGGACGGTGCGGTGGATAAGGTCGTGGCCGGCCTGGGTGGGGTGGATGCCGTCCGCGCCGATGAGCGTCGGGAAGACGCGGCTTTTGAGGAACTCCGCACGCAGATCGACGAGTCTACAGCCAAACGCGCGGCTCAGCTGCGCGACCATGGAGTTATAATACTCCTGCCAGCGGTACAGATGATCGGTATCGCCCAGCCAGTGCAGGATGTTCTCTGCGCTCAGGCCCCGGGTGATGAAGGAGAAATACCGCTCCTGCTCCAGCGGCGGCAGGCTCGTCATCGCCACGCGGGCGCCCGCGCTCTGCGCCTTACGGATGGCCGTGCAGTAGCGGTCGATAAACTGCTCCGACGGCGTGTGCGGCAGATGCTCGCCGTCCGGGTCTTCCGAAATGGCCTTCCAGTCGTAGTCGCAGTCGTTGCCGCCGAAGCAGAACAGCACGGTGGTCTCGCCGCCGCAGGCGCCGAGCTTCCGGTCCAGCTGCTTCAACCCCGCGTCGATGGTCGCGCCCATCTTCGCGTAGTTTTCCACTGTAACGCCCTGCGCGGCGAGCGCGTCGAAATCATGCTCCTGGCACAGGTGGTAGCTCTGGCCGTTATAGGTGACGCCCTTGATGATGGAGTCGCCGAAAATCTTCAGGTTTTTCATGGGGATCCCTCCTGCTTGTTTGTATCTCCAGTGTAACCGCACGGAAGGGAAAAGTCTCCCGATTCCTGCCTCGAAGCGCTCTCCAGGTTCGCTCCTGCCGGTCTACAAAGAGAAGCACGGCACTCTACGGACAGTAGAGTGCCGCGTTTTTACGGGAAAAGTGGACAAAAACGGGACAAAAGCAGTAGAAATCAAACTGCTGGCACGTTATTCACATTCCTGCATTTTTTTGACGATCTCCATGAAGCGCTCATTCACGCGGTCGTAATTTTCCCGCCGGTGGGGGAACAGACAGCCGGAACAGTCCTTGATCCCGGACTGCGTATAGCGGTAGTTTCCGCCGCAGCCGCGCCCGAGCGCGTAGAGCGGGCAGTAGCAGAACAGGCAGTTGAAGTTCTCCGGGTGCTGTGTCTCATGGCAGGGGAAATATTCGCAGTCCCGGTTTTGAAAAAATGCGTAGTGCCGCTCTTCCATCAGTCTTTCTCCTTTAGCCGCTCGCACAGCGCCGCGTCCGGCGTGGCGACGGCGGTCTGATATGTTGTATAGATTACCATGCCGGGCTTCGCGCCCGCAGGCTTTTTGACGAATTTCACCGGCGTGTAGTCGACCGGCACGTTCTGGCCGCCGCGGGCCTGCGAATAATAGGCCGCAAGCTGCATCGCCTCCGTCACGGTCCGGTCGGGCGGCGTCCGGCCGTCCGTTTCGATGATGACGTGGCTGCCGGGGATCTTCTGGACGTGCAGCCAGATATCGGTTTTCGCGGCCAGCTTCGTCGTCAGCTCGTCGTTCTGCCGGTTGCTGCGGCCGACGAGGATCGGGAAGCCGTCGGAGGAGGTGAAGCGCATGGGCCTGCTCGGCGGCAGCTTCATGCGCTTCTTGCGGTCCGTCTCGCGCAGATAGCCGCCGGAGACGAGCTCGGCGCGAATTTCCTGTAAGTCCCGCGCGGATTCCGCGCGCGTGAGCGCGTCGAGGACGCTGGCAAGATACGCAAGCTCCTGCTCGCCCTTCGCGATCTGCTCCGTCAGGATCTTTTCGGCGTTCTTGGCCTTCTGATAGTCCTTATAGAATTTCGCCGCATTCTGCTGCGGGGAAATGGCCGGGTTGAGGGGAATCTCGATCTCCTTCATGTCCGGGTCGTAAAAGTCGGCGGTGCGCAGCTTCGTCTGGCCGCGTTTGACGGCGTAGAGATTCGCCGTGAGAATATCGCCGAGACGGCGCAGGCGCTCGCGGTCATGCGTCGCAGTCAGCTCCCGGCGCTGGTTGTCGAGCTTGCGCGCCGTGCGCGCGTGCAGGTTGGAGACGGTCTTGCGGATGGCCTGCGACGACTGGCGGATGGAATCGGCGCGGTCGCGCGCGGCATAGAACCGGTCGAGCAGCTGCGAGAAGGAGTCACACGGCTCCTGCCGGATAAACTCGCCGTACTGCGTCACAGGCAGGCAGGTGAAATCCCACGGGCGGTCGTCCTTGTACAGGAGCATGGGCTGCGGCGGTGCGGTCTGCATCTGCGCAAACGCGGCGGACAGCCGCGCGGCCAGCGCGGCCTTTTCCTCCGGCGAAAGCGCCGACAGATCGGTATCCAGATCGCCCGTCAGGCGGAACGCGAGCTCCCGGCACACAAGCGGCGAAAAGCCGCCGAGCGTTTCGAGCAGCCAGGCGTCAAAGCGCTTGGGCGTCGTCTGCGCCGCCAGAAGCGTTGCCAGCGCGTCTTCTGCAACGGCAAACGGATCCAGCTTTCCCTGCGTGGGCGGCAGATGGTAGAAAAGGCCCGGCAGAACCTGGCGCTGCTCGCTCATTTCAAAATCGACGCGGCGCAGGCAGTCGATGATGCGCCCGTCCTCGCTTGTTAAAATCAGGTTGGAGTTGCGGCCCATGATCTCCAGGATCAGGTGCTTCTGCGCGGGACTGCCCATTTCGTCGGTGCAGTCGAAGGTGAGGTCAAGCAGGCGCTCCATCTCCGGCTGGTGCATGGACACGAGACGGCCCCCCGTCAGGTGCTTGCGCAGGAGCATGCAGAACATGGGCGGCTGTGCCGGGTTTTCGGCGGGCTCGCTCGTCAGGTGGATGCGCGGATGATTGGGCGAGGCCGTCAGCAGCAGCCGTCCGCCGCCCGCCGCGCCGCGCATGGACAGAATCAGCGTGTCGCGCTGCGGCTGCTGGACCTTATCAATGCGGCAGCCGGTCAGGCTGCCCTCCAGCTCACGGCGGACTGCCGTGAGGAAAAATGCGTCAAATGGCATGAGGATCCTCCATGGTCAGGATAAAAAGCTCGTTCAGCCGGTCGAGCTGCCCGGAAAGATACAGGGCTCCGAACAGGCATTCGAGCCCCGTGGCTCTGGCGTACTGCGCATAGGTGGCGTTTTTCGGCACCTGATGCACGTGCGCGTTGCGGCCGCGCCTGTAAAAAGCCAGCTCCTCCTGCGTCAGGAGCGGGAGCATGCGCTCGGCGCGCTCTGCCTGCGCCGGAGCGCAGACAAGATCGACCGTCGCGCGGTGCAGATTGCCGTTCAGCGCCTTGCCGGACGCACAGAGATAGCTTCGCACCAGCAGCTCAAACACCGCGTCGCCGCAGTGCGCAAGGCCGAGCGCGCTGATCTGGTTAATCGCGCGCCGGTCCATTTCCAGATGAAAATAATTTTCCAAGCAAATGCCTCCATTGTTCGGAACTTTTTATACTATACCACATCCGCAGGCCGGTTTTCCAGTGGGCGCAAAAAAATGGTTGACTTACTGGTTACAATCTGTTACAATTTGAAAAGAGTTTATCGAACGAAAGAAGGCTTTTGTGCATGCAGAAGAAATTCCGCCGTCTGGCGGCTGCTGTTTTATGTCTGACGCTGCTGGCCGTACCGGCGCTGGCCGCCGAGGCGACCATCCGGCTGGACTATGTCACGATTTCGGGGGAGGGCTTTATCGCCGACACCTTCTGCGGCGTGGACGCGCTGTATAATGAGACCGGCAGCACGCTGTTCTGCAATGAGCTCATCGAGCGGTTTTACAGCGCGGTCTACGGCGTGACCGTGTACACGGACAACGGCAATATCACCGCGGCCAGCCCGTCCGGGTATTGGTTCGAGGTTACATACACGCCGCAGCCCGGCGATATCGCCTATGCCTCCGCCGAGGCGCGTGAGCGCTACGGCAATCACTACGCCATCGTCAAAGCTGCCGACGAGGCGGGCGGCACCGTCACGCTGTTCGAGCAGAACTGGGTCTGGGACGGCAAGGCGGGCGTCAACCGCGTGATCCCCTATGACGGCGGGTGCTATACCTTCTATACCATGTGCTCTGCCTCCGGCCGCGCGGCGGCTGCAGAAGAAGCGAGCTCCGTTTCCGCGCCGTCTGCGGCCGAAGCCGCAGCCGAAGCGCCCTCCACGATCTATGCCTGGGGCAGCGGCGTGTCCAATATTACCGGAACCCCGTCCGGCTGGGCAGCGGAGCTTGTCGACCGCGCCGATGTCTACGGCATCACCATGCTGGCAGACGGCAGCTATCAGTCCGCCATTACCCGCAAGACCCTCGCCCGCCTCGCAGCAAACACCGCGCGGACGCTCGGCCTTGCCGAGGATGTGTCGGATCCGGTTGCCGTTGTGCAGCAGCTCGGCGTGATGCAGCCGAACGCCGACGGCAGCTTCGACACGACCTCCCGGGTCACGCGGCAGATGGCCGCGACGGTGCTGCTGCGTTTGCTGCGGCAGTCGAGCGTGGTCTTTGAGGCCGATATGACGACGCTCAGCCGCTATCCCGACAGCGCGTCCATCTCCGACTGGGCCAGAGAGGCCGTCGCGATGATGACGCAGTACGATCTGATGAACGGCACGACGAAGGGCTTTGAGCCCAAAAAGGACATGACGCTTGAGCAGTGTCTGGTTCTGCTTGCGCGCATCTGCGAATTCTGAAGCCTGAAAGACCAGCCAGCCGCTCCCGTGCTCGGGAGCGGCTGGTTTTTCATGTTCAGAACAGGCTCTGCTGCGGTTCCTCCGGCCCGGCCTGTGCCAGAAGCGCTTCGATTTCGCTCTCGCCGTAGACGGCAATGCCGTTTTCCTTTAAAAGCGCCGCCGTTACGCCGTCGTCGGGCGTCAGGCAGCCCGAAAACGTGCCGTCGTAAATTTCTCCGCTGCCGCAGCTCGGGCTGCGCTCTTTTAAGACCGCTGCCCGGCAGCCGTACAGACGCGCCAGATGCAGCGCCTGCTCCGCGCCGCGGCGGTACTGCGCGGTCACGTCCGCGCCGCTTTTTGCCCGGACGGCATCACCCTGCCGCTCCGACGGCTCGCGCGGCGTGGGGAGCCCGCCGAGCTGCTCGGGACAGACGGGGATGAGATGGTACCGCTCCATGAGCGCGACGGTCTGCATGATGGGCTTCGATTCGCCGTCGTACCGGCAGCATACGCCGAGCAGACAGGCGCTGATCAGAATGTTTTCCATATTATCGGATCCTTTCTCCGTTCAAAACGGCTTCCGTGAGCGTATCGCCCGCGTATACGAGCTTCAGGGAAAAAAACGGGACATGCTCGTCCATGAGCCGCAGGAAGATGCGGTCGCCCTCCCACTGCTGCAGGGCGGCGAGCTTTCGCTTGTCGATCCAGGCAAGCTCTCCCTCGTCGCAGTCCTTCGGCGTGCCGGTGAAGCCCGTGGCATGGAACAGGTGCATGTACTCGGTCGGGTAGACGTCGGAGACAAAGGTCACGAGGCCGCAGTAGCGGTACGCGGTGAGCGTCAGGCCCGTTTCCTCCAGTACCTCGCGGCGGACGCAGTCCTCCGGGCTTTCCCTGTCCTCAAACTTTCCGCCGACGCCGATCCACTTGTCGTGGTTCTCATCGTGTGCCTTTTTCACGCGGTGGAGCATCAGATACTGCCCATCGCGCTCGAGATAGCAGAGCGTCGTCTGCTTCATGCGCCGTCCCTCCCTTGCGTTTGCCTCTATTGTAGCAGGGAACGGGGAAAAAGTAAACGGGGAGCGGGTTTGTGCGTTCTGACGTGTTTTTGCGTAAAATTTCAGTAAAAGCGACAGATGACTTTGTGAAAGGGATCTGATATAATACGTGTATCTTAGTCGGAGTGTACCAATCCACACTTATGGTGCGCTGCGGCAATAATAAGGAGGATATTTTCATCCGGGAGACTCCCGGTGCGGCATTGTGGAGACGTGTCGCAATGCGTCCGCCAAGCCCGGCGGTCGTGAGAATGCGGTGCGGAGGCAGCGCAGTCAGAGTCCAAATCAGTATGGCAGAAGTAAAACTCGTAAACGTCAAGAAAATTTACCCGTTCGTCAGTGGCGAAGAAAAGAAGAGCAAGAAAAAGAAGAAGGGCGAAGAGCCCGCCGAGGAGAAGAAGGTCAACCTTCAGATCACCGACAAGGGCGTCGTCGCCGTGCAGGAATTCAACCTCGACATCGCGGACAAGGAATTCATCGTTCTTGTCGGCCCGTCCGGCTGCGGCAAGTCCACGACGCTGCGCATGGTCGCAGGTCTCGAAGAGATCTCCGAGGGCGAGCTGTATATCGACGGCAAGCTCATGAACGACGTGGCCCCGAAGGACCGCGATATCGCCATGGTCTTCCAGAACTATGCTCTGTATCCCCACA
>CADBOK010000064.1 GCA_902796245.1 Oscillospiraceae bacterium
ATGCCGAAACGACGAGCCAACGGCGAAGGCAACATTCGGAAGCGGAAAGACGGACGCTGGGAAGGCCGATACACTGCTGGATACGATGCAAACGGAAAGGCGATCACGAAAAATGTGCTTGGCAAGACGCAGGCAGAAGTCAAAGACAAGCTGCGTACCGCCATCGAGGACAGCAAGAAACTCGATCCTGTGAAGGCGGGGAGCTATACACTCGAACAATGGATGAAGCTCTGGTACTCCGTTTACGTTGAGCCACAGGTTCGATACTCGACCAAGGAATTTTACCACAACGCCATCGACCATCACATCATTCCGAAGCTTGGAAATGTAAGGCTGGAAAAGTTGACGATGCTGCAAATCCAACAGTTTTATAACGAATTGCTCAAAAGTGGTCGCGTGCAGAAGAAAAATCAGCCGGAGCTGAAAGAACACGGACTCAGCCCACGCGTGGTGCAATGCGTTCATGTGGTGCTGAACAAAGCGCTGGAACATGCAGTGGAAGAAAAGTTGATTTTAGCAAATCCGGCAAAGAAATGCAAAATTCCGAAAAACACTCGCAAGGAGATGAAAATTCTGCCCGAAGCATTGATCGGCCCATATTTGAGTGCAGCGAAAGAGCATGGAATTCTCGCGCCGATGTATCTAGAGCTGACAACGGGACTGCGCCGTGGAGAACTGCTGGCTCTGCGATGGGAGGACTTGGATATTCAAAACCGTACGCTTTCGGTCAATAAAAGCGTTGCACGACAAAATGGAAAGTTGGTCATCAGTACGCCGAAAACGCCAAATTCCATCCGCACAGTCCTATTGCCGGAAGATACGGTGAAACTTCTCGTAGAAGAACATGAAAAGCACCCTGCGAATCCGTATTTGTTCCCGTCTCCGCGCACGGGTGAAACATGGGACCCGGACGGATTTCGCAGGCTCCATGACAGAATCATCAAGGAGATTGGCGCGGAACATATGCGTTTTCATGACATGAGACACACATTCGCGACGTTATCACTGAAAAGCGGCGTGGACGTGCGGACGCTGTCTGAAACGCTGGGCCACTTCAGCTCAGGATTCACGCTCAGCACCTATGTCCACTCGACATCAGGCATGAAACAGAGCGCGGCAGACGCAATCGGAAACACCATCCGAAACGCGATCTGAAGTGAGAAATTAAAGCGGCGGCTGCAACTTGCAGCCGCCGTTCAAACGTTCAAAATATTCCTGAAACAAGCAGTTGATTTTTCAGGGCTGTCACGCTCGGCTGGTCGAGTGGATTTGTACTGCAAAAATACGTTTGAAGCAGGGAGGAGAGAAACACACTTTTTTCAGAGAAAATTCGGTCAGACCAGAAAAACGGCGTGCGGAACCTGCACCGCTGGAATCAGATGTCAGCTTTTCAGCAGCGAAAGCAGCTCCTCAGAAGACATATTCAAGATCCCGGCCTCCTCGCAGCCGGATATCGTATCAAGAAGCGCAAGCTTCCGGTTCTGAAGCTCCAGAATTCTTTCTTCGATGGTGTCCTTTGCAATCAGCTTATAGACCTGCACATGTGCCTGCTGGCCGATGCGGTGGGCGCGGTCCGTCGCCTGATCCTGCGCCGCCTGGTTCCACCATGGGTCGTAGTGGATCACAATGTCGGCTGCCGTCAGATTCAGACCCATTCCGCCTGCTTTCAGAGAGATCAGAAAAACCGAGGCGCTGCCTGCGTTGAATGCTTTGACCATTGCAGCCCGTTTTTCCTTGGGCGTCGAGCCCTGAAGCGTGAAATTCGAAATATGCAGCGCGTCCAGCCGCTCACGCAGCCGATCAAGCATGGAGGTGAACTGAGAAAACAGCAGGATCTGATGACCGTTTTCCGCCATCGCCTCGCACAATTCCACGCAGGCGTCCAGCTTGCTCGTTGGACCTTCATAATTTTCAAAGCAGAGCCCCGGATCGCAGCATACCTGCCGCAGCCGGGTCAGCGCGGCGAGAATTTGCAGTTTGCCCTGCTCGTCGCCGAGATCTGCAACGGCGGCCTGCACACAGGCATAATAGAGCTTCTGCTCATCCTCAGACAGAGAGATCTTTCGGACATATTCTTCCTTGGGCGGAAGTTCCTTGAGGACATCTTTTTTCAGCCTGCGCAGCAGAAACGGCTGTACCAGCCGCCGCAGTTGGGAAACCGCGTCCGGATTTTTGGACTTGAGGATCGGCTTTTCCAGCTTTTCGCGGAACGCATGGTTTGTGTAGAGATACCCGGGCATGAGAAAATCGAACAGATTCCAGAGCTCGCTGAGCCGGTTTTCGATCGGCGTTCCCGTCAGGACAAACCGCTGCCGGCACGAAAGGCGCTTGACGGCCTTGGACGCGAGCGTTGCGGCGTTTTTGATGTGCTGGGCTTCGTCGAGCACGCAGCAGTAAAATTGCAGCTTCGCATATGCTTCAATGTCCTGCCTGACAAGCTCATAGGACGTGACCCACACGTCGCATTCTGCGCCCGCAGCACGAAGGCGTTCACGCTCTGCAGCGTTTCCCAGAATCAGCTGATAGCGCAGCTGCGGGGCAAATTTTTGCAGCTCGTCTCCCCAGTTGTAGATCAGTGAGGCCGGACATATAACGAGATTTGGTACACCGGCGGTCTTTTGGGGGACGGTTGCTAAAAACGCAATCATCTGAAGGGTCTTTCCAAGTCCCATTTCATCCGCGAGAATTCCGCCGAAACCATATCCCTCCAGTGTTTTGAGCCATTGATAGCCGATCTGCTGATAGGATCGAAGCTGTGCGTTCAGCCCCGATGGCAGGGCGTAGTCACTCTCGGAGAGCGTCTTGAAATTGCGGATCATGCTGCGCAGCTGGCTGTCGCGGCTGACCTGTATGCCGTCGCTTCCGGACAGCAGCTCGTCGAGATAGAGAGCGCGATACGCCGGAAGCGTCGCTTTGCCGCGGGCAAGCTCCCGACCAGTGAGCTGGAGCATCTGCGCCATTTCCGCAAGCTTTTCACACGACGAACCGTTCAGCTCCAGATACCGGCCGTCCGGAAGGCGGTGATATTTTCTGCGCAGCAGCATACTCCGGTAAAGCTCCGAAAGCTCCTCGGGCGGATAGCCGCCGGTGTCCAGCGTCAGTGTCAGAAGGCCGTCGGAAACGGAAAGGCCGACGCTGGTCGGTGCGGGCTGGAGACGCTTGCGGTTCAGGCGGTCACTGAAATAGACCTCGCCTCTGCGGCGGAAAGCGTCGATCGAACCGGTGAGAAAATCATAGGCCGCGTCCTCGCCCTGTAAAACGAACTGCTGTCCCTGCTGCTGGAAATAGCGCCGGACGAACAGCAGCGCGGCATTCTCTTCTTTTTTGTTTCGCCGCACACCGTCTGGCTCGGAGCTGTCGTCGAAAGCGATCAAATGGGTGTCGTACCGGAAGACCGGCTTGACAAGCAGCGTGTCCTGTTCCATATCAAAATAGAAGCAGACCGTGCAGGAATCGGGGATGTAGTTTTGTAAAAGATTCTGCGGATCTTCGATCTCGACCTGTCCGTCGAGCGCCGGCAGCACGCAGCCGCAGAAGGTCGGAAGATCCTTCCGCGCCAGATACATGGTCTGCTGCTTTGCTTCGAGCAGCGGGTAGATCTTTTCCCGAAACTCGCCCGAGCAGCGTAGAAGCTTGCCGCCGCCGAGCGCGTATAAGCTCCGGTAGCTGCCGAAAAAGCGGTAGGGGCAGGGCGTCTGGACCGTCAGCCATGCACCGCCGCCTTCTTCCGCAATTTGCAGACGAACCTGCGGATCGGCCTGCGTGAGCGTGAGCGGCTCGGAGCCTGCGCAGTCTACCGGTGCGTCCGACAAAAGATCAAACCACCGATCAAAGGAATCGCCGGTCAGCGTGATCTCGTTTTTTCGATAATCCGGAGGCTCGTAGCCCATATAGTAGGAAGAAGAACCGAGTGCGCGGTACCTGCCGTATTCATTCATCAAAAGCCGGATCATGGCCTGCGCCTTCGGTTCAAACAGTTCGAGGTTATGCTCCAGCGTCAGTCCTTTTCCGTAGACGACTGTCCGGCGCTGG
>CADBOK010000065.1 GCA_902796245.1 Oscillospiraceae bacterium
ACAAAGGTACACTGGCTGCTTGAAAACGTCCCCGGCGCACGGGAGCGCGCGGAGCGCGGCGAGCTGCTGTTCGGCACAGTCGAGACGTGGCTCATCTGGAAGCTGACGGGCGGCAAGGTGCATGTCACCGACTATTCCAACGCCTCCCGTACGATGCTCTTCAACATCAACACGCTGCAGTGGGACGACGAAATTCTGAAAGAGCTGAACATCCCCAGATGCATGCTCCCGACCCCGATGCCGTCCAGCTGCATCTACGGCGAGACGGATCCTGCCCTGCTCGGCGGCCCGATCAAGATCGCGGGCGCCGCGGGCGACCAGCAGTCTGCGCTGTTCGGCCAGGCCTGCTATCATCCCGGCGAGGCCAAGAACACCTACGGCACCGGCGCGTTCCTGCTGATGAACACCGGCGAAAAGCCCGTCTTCTCCAAGAACGGCCTCGTCACCACCATCGCGTGGGGCCTGAACGGCAAGGTTGAATACGCGCTCGAGGGCTCCGTCTTCGTTGCGGGCGCCGCCATCCAGTGGCTGCGCGACGAGCTGAAGATCATCGAGTCCGCACCGGACTCCGAGTATTATGCAGGCAAGGTCAAGGATACCAACGGCTGCTATGTCGTCCCGGCGTTCACCGGCCTCGGCGCGCCGCACTGGGATCAATACGCACGCGGCACCATCGTCGGCATCACCCGCGGCGTCAATAAGAACCATATCATCCGCGCCACGATGGAATCTCTGGCCTATCAGGTCAACGACATTCTCGTCGCCATGCAGGCCGATTCCGGCATTAAGCTGGCTGCGCTGAACGTTGACGGCGGCGCGTCTGCCAACAATCTGCTGATGCAGATGCAGTCCGATATTTCCGGCGCTCCGGTCCAGCGTCCGACCTGCGTCGAGACGACCGCGATGGGCGCTGCGTATCTGGCAGGTCTTGCCGTCGGCTACTGGGCCAGCAAGGAGGACGTCGTCCGCAACCGCGCCATTGACCGCGTATTCCATCCGGAGATCACCGCAGAAGAGCGCGCAGCCAAGGTAAAGGGCTGGAACAAGGCCGTCAAGTGCTCCTACGGCTGGGCGAAGGACGAATAAAAATTTCATTCAGGAGAAGAAACGGTACACAACCAAATATCGATGTATGACAGGGAGGAATATTCATGTTCTTAAAGTACTTATGTGAGTTCCTTGGCACAATGATGCTGATCCTGCTCGGCGACGGCGTTGTTGCAAACGTAACCCTCAACAAGTCCGGCATGAAGGGCGCAGGCTCCATTCAGATCACCATTGCATGGGGTCTTGCGGTCATGGTCCCCGCGTTCATCTTCGGCGAAGCCTCCGGCGCGAGCTTCAACCCCGCGCTGACCATTGCGCTGGCAGTCGGCGGTATGTTCGACTGGGCACTGGTCCCCGGCTATGTCATTGCGCAGATCCTCGGCGGTATCGTCGGCGGCGTGCTGGTCTACATCCTCTTCAAGGATCACTTTGACGCGACGGAAGACCCCGGCACCAAGCTTGGCGTGTTCTCCACCGGCCCATCCATCCCCAACACCGGCCGCAACATCGTGCAGGAAGCTATCGCGACCTTCGTTCTGGTCTTCGCCATCTGCGGCATGAATCAGGTTCCGGAGCTCAATGCAGGCATCGGCAAACTGCTCGTGTTCGGCATCATCGTGGCAATCGGCATGTCCCTCGGCGGTCTGACCGGCTATGCGCTGAACCCGGCGCGTGACCTCGGCCCGCGTATCGCACACGCCATTCTCCCCATCAAGGGCAAGGGCTCCAGCAACTTCAAATACGGCCTGATCGTCCCCATCTTTGGGCCCATCATCGGCGGTATCGTCGCTGTCCTGCTCTACAACGTCATCCCCTGGGCTGCGTAACGTACTGCCCACGCATCTGAATATATTCTGCTCTAAGTGAATGTGTCGGGCAGTCCAACCCTCCTACCGGAAGGCTTATTTGGGCTGCCCGACTTTCTTTGGCAGATAAAGGAGGAATCTTTTTGTACGACATCATCATCATCGGCGCAGGCGTCACCGGCTGCGCAGTCGCGCGGTACCTGTCCCGCTACGAGGGGCGGATGCTGGTGCTGGAAAAGGCGGAGGACGTGTGCTGCGGAACCTCCAAGGCCAACAGCGCCATTGTCCACGCCGGATTCGACGCCGCGCACGGAAGCCTGATGGCAAAAATGAATCTCGAAGGCAATCTCATGATGCCGCAGCTTGCGAAGGATCTTGATTTTGCGTTCAAAATGAACGGTTCGCTCGTTGTGTGCATGTCCGAGGAGGATCTGCCGAAGCTGCGCGCGCTGTATGAAAACGGCGTGAAAAACGGCGTAAAGGAGCTCGAGATCGTGGATGCGAAGCGCCTGCACGAGCTGGAGCCGAACGTGTCGAAAAACGCCGTCGCCGCACTCTGGGCGCCGACCGGCGGCATCGTCTGCCCGTTCAATCTGACCATTGCGCTGGCAGAGAATGCCTTTGACAACGGCGTGGAATTCCAGTTCAATACCGAAGTCACCGGCTTTACGTGGGAGGACGGCTATTGGACGATCCACACCAATCACGGCGATTTTGAATCGCGCTATGTCATCAACGCCGCGGGCGTCTATTCGGACGTACTGCACAACATGGTCTCGACCCGCAAGCTGCACATCACGCCGCGCCGCGGCGATTACTGCCTGCTGGACAAGAATACGGGCAGCTTCGTCTCGCATACCATCTTTCAGCTGCCCGGCAAGCTCGGCAAGGGCGTTCTGGTCAGCCCGACCGTCCACGGCAACACCATCGTCGGCCCGACGGCCATCGACATTGAAGACCGCGAGGGCACGAACACCACCGCCGAGGGTCTGAACGACCTGATTGAAAAGGCGGGCGCGACGGTCGAGAACCTTCCCATCCGGCAGACCATCACGAGCTTCGCGGGACTGCGCGCACATGAGGATCACCACGAATTCGTCATCGGCGAGGCCGAGGGCGCGCAGCAGTTCATCGACTGCGCGGGCATCGAATCGCCCGGCCTGACCTCCTCCCCCGCCATCGGCCTGCACGTGTCGGAGCTGATGCGCAATCTGATGGGATTGAAGGAAAAGGAGCACTTTATCGCCACGCGCAGGGGTGTGCTCGACCCGAAGACGCTTTCGAAGGAGGACTATCAGAAGCTCATCCGCGAAAAGCCCGCCTACGGCCAGATCATCTGCCGCTGCGAGCAGGTCACGGAGGGTGAGATCCTCGACGCCATCCACCGGCCCCTCGGCGCGAAGAGCCTCGACGGCGTCAAGCGCCGCACCCGCGCGGGCATGGGCCGCTGTCAGGCGGGCTTCTGCAGCCCGCGCGTGATGGAGATTCTGGCGCGTGAGCTGCACGTCGAGCAGAGCGAGATCACCAAATGCGGCGGCGCATCCCGGCTGATCGTCGGCACAAATAAAGACAAGCTCGGGGAGGTGCAGGACAAATGAGATATGATATTGTCATCATCGGCGGCGGCCCTGCCGGTCTGTCGGCGGCTATCGCAGCGTATGACGCGGGCTGCCGGAGCATTCTGATTCTGGAGCGCGACGTGCAGCTGGGCGGTATTCTGAACCAGTGCATCCACAACGGCTTCGGCCTGCACACCTTCGGCGAAGAGCTGACCGGCCCGGAATACGCCGCGCGGTACATCACACAGGCGCTTGACCGCAAGATCGAGTACAAGCTCAATACGATGGTGCTGTCCATCAGCGAAGACAAGCACATCACGGCGGTCAACCGCGAGGAAGGACTCATTGAGATCGACGCGCGGGCAATCATCCTGACCATGGGCTGCCGCGAGAGAAGCCGCGGCGCGCTGAACATCCCCGGCTATCGCCCGGCAGGTATTTACTCTGCCGGTACGGCGCAGCGGCTCGTCAACATGGAGGGATTCATGCCGGGCCGCAGAGTCGTCATTCTCGGCAGCGGCGACATTGGCCTTATTATGGCGCGGCGCATGACGCTCGAGGGCGCGAAGGTGCTGGTTGTGGCGGAGCTTCTGCCCTACTCCGGCGGTCTGAAGCGCAATATTGTCCAGTGTCTGAATGACTTTGACATCCCCCTCAAGCTCAGCCACACCGTTGTGAACATTGAGGGCAAGGAGCGCGTTTCCGGCATTACGATCGCGGAGGTTGGCCCCGACCGCAAGCCCATTCCTGGCACGGAGATCCACTATGACTGCGACACGCTGCTGCTGTCCTGCGGCCTGATTCCGGAAAACGAGCTTTCGCGCGGCATGGGCGTGGACATTTCCCCGGTCACGAACGGCCCCGTCGTCGACGAGAGTTTGCAGACGAGCATCCCCGGCGTCTTCGCGGCGGGCAATGTGCTGCATGTACACGATCTGGTCGATTACGTCTCTGAGGAGGCTGCGGCGGCAGGCCGCGCCGCCGTGCGCTATCTTTCGCAGGGCGAAACGGCGGAGCGGCATGAGATCCCCGTCACGTTTGAGGGCGGCATCCGCTACACCGTCCCGGCGAGCATCGACCCGAAGCTGGTCGCGGACGATCTGGTGCTCCGGTTCCGCGTGGGCGGCGTGATGAAGAAGCGTGTGGTAAAGCTGCTGCTGGACGGCGACGCGGTGCTCACGCGCAAGCGGCCCGTCATGGCTCCGGGTGAGATGGAGGAGCTGAAGCTCACGAAGGACATGCTGGACGCGCATCCCAGCCTGACGCGCATTCATATCACAGTGGAGGAGGCATAACGATGGAAAAACGAGAATTGACCTGCATCGGCTGCCCGCTCGGCTGTTCGATCACCGTCACGCTGGAAAACGGCGAGATCAAGGATGTCTCCGGATACACCTGCAAGCGCGGACATGACTACGCGAGAAAGGAAGTCACGAACCCGACGCGCATCGTCACAAGCACCGTCCGCCTGACCGGCAGCACGACCGGCGCAGCCGTCGTCAGCTGCAAGACGGCACAGGATATCCCGAAGGGCAAGATCTTTGAAATCGTCGCAGCGCTCCGGCAGGTCACGGCGCACGCGCCCGTGAAGATCGGCGACGTGCTGCTGGCAGACGCGGCCGGAACGGGCGTTGATATCGTTGCGACGAAAAATGTACAGTAATTGGGAATGAAATGTCTGAAATGTTCACAAATCCTTTTGGATTCGTTCACAGTTCCGACATGATTGGCCGGTATACTCATACTCGTAAGCAAGCCAATCTTTTCTTTCCTCTCTTCTCTTTCTTCTTTCTTTTCTACACCAACAGAACCGGCCTGCCGCAGATGCGGCAGGCCGGTTCTGTTTTCTGTTCCGCCGGTTATTTCTGCACCTTCGTCAGCGTGAGGGTGTAGCTGTACTGCGTCCGCACATCGTCGATTATGGTGTCAGTATAGGTATAATCGACCGCGACGCCGTCCACGACGGTGTGGTATTCGGAAAATACGCAGTTGGACAGCTCGGACGCAGCCTCCTGCAGGGGCTTATCGAGCAGGATATGGCCCTTTTCCGCTCCGGCGAATGCAAACAGGGCGTACTGCATCACGGAGCCGGACGGGATGCTTATCCAGCTATCCGCTTCGCCGCCCTCCGCATGGTAGACAATGCCTGTCAGGCTACCGTTTTCCGTCTGGTATTCAAACTGCGGATAGCGGTCTCTGAACGGCACGGAGACCGTCCCGCCGTCCGTGTTGAATTCGGATTCCTCCTGCCAGCGGCCGGTTTCATCCAATTCAACATCATAGTCCCCGAACTGACGCAGGATCGTGTTGTAATTTTCCGCGAACTGCGCGACGGTCAGCTCGCCGCGATTCGCCGGGCCGTACGTCAGCAGCACGCGCAGCACGCCGCCCGCGATCAGCAGCGCAGCAAGCACAGCTGCCGCCGCAAAGCGCCAGCCGGCATGATCGCGGATGGTCTGCTCGGAGCCGTCCTCCCACGGAAGCGCCTTCCCCTGCTGCTCGTCGGTATAGCTGACATACAGGCGGTACAGGCGGAAAACCGGCAGATTCAGCCGGATCCCGTACCAGAACAGGTACGCCGTGCGCTCCCGGCCCTCCGCGTAGGTCAGTCTTCTGCCGTCCGGGCTTGCCACGCGCAGGCCGAAGAGCCATTTGCCCGCCGTCGTGCCGAACCGGGACAGCAGCAGCGGCTCCAGCAGGAACATCGTGCCGAGCGCCAAAAGCTCCATGAACACCTGCCCGCCTATGCCGGTTTTCAGCATGTTAAAGCTCAGCGCCGGCAGGATCAGCACCCACAGCGTCCGGTAGATCTGCGCGTCGACCAGCCTTGCAAAGAAGCGCTGCCACGGGAAATGTTCCTTCGGCAGCGTGTCGCGCTCCAATACGCGCTCTGCCTGCATTTCGTCGAGATACGGTCTTGCGTCGAGCGTCTGAAACTGCGCGTGCGTCTGCCGGAGCCGCCCGGCGATCTCCCCTGCCCGGTCAAGCGCCGCCTTTTCCTTCCGGATGGCCGCAATGCGCGCGGAAAGCGCCGTATCCAGATCGGTTTCGCCGCGCACGAGCGCCTTGATCTCCCCGACTGTCAGGCCGAGCGCCCGCAGCAGCTTCACGCGCAGCAGCGTTTCGGCGTCCTCCTGCGAGTATTCCCGATAGCCGTTCTCCGCCCGTACAGGCGCGATCAGGCCCTCGGATTCGTAATACCGGATATTCGCCCGCGCAAGCCCGGTCTGCATTTCCATATCTTTGATGGTCATAGTGTGCTCCTTTTGTTGTCTGTCAGTCCGTATGCCGCACTGCTCCGCCCAATGGGCAGCTGCGAATTCGCCGAAGATTTCCGTAAAAACGGTGCGGTCTGCCAGGCCGATGCGACGCCCGCAGGCTAGTTTCAAGGCGCAACCGCGCATCGCACGGCTCTTAGCGCCGAAGATGAGCATCGGCCCCTACAACTGCGCGCCAGCTCCCCTTAAAGGGGGAGCCTTGGGTGTGTTACTCATCCAGCTTCCGGATATCGAAGGACAGCTCATAGCTTCCAGTTGCGCTCCGTGGGAGCTCCAGCGAGCCGTCGTCGGCAAGGCCGGTGAAGCCGGTCGTGGTGAGGGGATAGTCGATCTGATAGCCTGCGGCCTGCGTGTGGAGCTCCTGCAGCGGCTCATCCAGAAGCTGCCGCGCGGCGGCGGCAAGCGCTTCGTCGGCAGAGGCGGAGCGCCGCACGCCGTCAAAGGCCAGAATGGTCAGATAGAGCTCCCGGAACGGCAGGTTATAGACCGGGCCGGTGCAGGTTTCCGCTCCCATGTGCCGTCGTCATACAGCTCCCGGCTCAGAAAGCCCTCCGTGCCGTGAATGTAGTCGTAATTCTCCGCAAACTGCCGCACAGTCAGATCGCTTGTGTACGTCGGCTGGTAGGTCTTGAGGCCCACAAGCACCGTCGCAGCCAGCAGCACCAATACCGCCGCGGCCCACGCTACCCCGCGCCACGCTTTCCATGGCGCAGCGCGCAGCTCGCTGCCGTCCTCCCATTCGAGCAGCTGTTCGGCCTGTTCGGCCTTCCAGCAGCTGTAGGTGCGAATTATACTGTAAATTGGGATACAGGCGCCATATCCGTACCACAGGACGCGCCATGTGCGCCTCCACGCGGCCGGCAGCGTCCAGATTCTCCTGCTCGGTGTGCAGCTCCTCCAGCCGCGCATCGAGCGCGTCGTCCAGTGTGAGCGTTCCCGCCGCAAGCGCTTTGATTGTGTCGATGCGCAGGCCGAGCGCCCGCAGCAGCTTTACGCGCAGCAGCACATTCACATCGGCCTGCGAATATTCCCGGTACCCGTTCTCCGCCCGCTTCGGCGAGATCAGCCCCTCCGATTCATAATACCGGATGTTGGCGCGAGGCAGACCGGACAGTGTTTCGATCTCCTTGATCGTCATATGCATCCCTCCTGCCCTCAGACTACAGTATCAAGCAGGTTTACAGTCAAGCTTTTTTTGATTTTTTTCGCAGTTTCCGCAGAAAGATTCCCGCTGCGGCGAGCAGCATGAGCGCCGGTATCGCCAGCCAGCCGCGATTTTCGTTCTCCGGCACGTTCTCTTCCTCCGACTGAGGAAGCGGATCCGGCTGCGCTGCGGCGTCTTTTCATCGTCCCAGACGATTTGAACAGAATAATCCGCCTTTTCCGGGCTGCGGGTCAGCTCCGGCTCTGCCTCACGCTCCGCAGGACAGACAATCAGCAGCGGCGACGGCGTATAGATCTGCCGGTTCACGCAGACGCTCTGCCCGCTCAGCAGATAGAGGCCGGGCTCCAGTGCGTCAAAGACTGCTGTGCCGCCCTCATCTGTCTCCGCAGAAGCGTCCGGCAGGCAGGCTTCATCCATCAGCGCCACCTTTCCAGCACACGCGCAAGCGCGGCCCATGCTTCTGTGTTGCCGCCCTGCGTTTCCAGCCGCGATTGGCATGCTTTGAAGCGCGGTTCAAGGCTCCATGTCCCGTCATCGGAACGGTCTGCGGCCCTGTACGCATCAAACTGCATTCCAGTAAGCGGAAGCTGCGCTTCAAACACAGCCTGCACCTTCAAAGGCGTTGCCGCTTCCGCTTCCAGAGCAGCTGTCCGAACTGGAACGCACAGGAAAATGGCCAGCCACGCCAGCCGAAGCAGAAAGTGTTTCATCGCGCATCCTCCTTTTTCTCCATCATACCATATCCAGAAATATTTGCAAACCGGAATCTGGACTTGCCGGTCGGACATAGGCTTTCTGTGGAGGTGAAAGCCCATGCTTTCCGCAGCAGTCTGGCTGATGCTCAGCAGCATGCTCACATCGCTGCGCATCTCCGGCGGCGGCTCGTTCCCGAAGCCGCTCACCGCCGAAGAGGAGCGCATGTACTTAAAACGCAGCGCCGAGGGCGATCTGGAGGCCCGCAATATTCTGATCGAACGCAATCTCCGGCT
>CADBOK010000066.1 GCA_902796245.1 Oscillospiraceae bacterium
ACTGGAAGCCGGGCTGGGCTACACGTTCCGGGACAAGAGCATTCTCGAAAACGCGCTGACGCACAGCTCCTATGCCAATGAAAACCGCGAGCGCGGTCTGCGTGACAACGAACGTTTGGAATTTTTAGGTGATTCGATCCTGGGCTTTGTCGTTGCAGATTACCTGTACCGCAGCTTCCCGGACAAGCCGGAGGGCGAACTGACGCGCATCCGTGCCGACCTCGTCTGCGAGAAGAATCTGGCCCGCGCGGCAGGCACGATCAGCCTCGGCAGCTTTCTTCTGCTCGGCCACGGAGAGGAGCACGGCGGCGGCCGCAAGCGCGATTCCATCGTCTCCGACGCCATGGAGTCCGTGATTGCGGCAAGCTACATGGACGGCGGCTTCTCCGCCGCAAAGGAGATCATCGACCGGCTGATTTTATGTGATGTACCGGCAGGCAAGCCGCATAATTTTGACTATAAGACTGCGCTCCAGGAGCTCGTGCAGCGGAAAAAGGATCAGGTGCTTCGCTATGAGCTGATCGGCGAATCCGGCCCGGATCACGACAAGAAATTCGAGGTCGAGGTCCTGCTCAACGGTAAGCCCTGCGGTAAGGGGAGCGGCAGCAGCAAAAAACGCGCCGAACAGTCCGCCGCCGCAGCCGCCATCGACGCGCTGTTCCCCGGAGAACTATAAAAAGAAACCGCTGGAATGCCTGTTCCAGCGGTTCTGTTATGCTTAAAGGATCGAAATCTGACACATTTTCATCGCGTTCAGCGCTGTTTCGTGGCTCTCCGGAGTCACGCCTGCGCAGCAGTCTTCCCGCACGAACAGCGGGATCTCAGGCAGCGCCCCCTTCGTCATCATCGCATTCGTAATGACGCAGATGTCGGTGCAGAGGCCGACGAATTCAACACGTTCCAGCTCCGGCAGCCCTTTGAGGAATTCGATCAGGGCAGGGGAGCCGAAGCCGGGCTTGTCAAAGACCGGCGCGTCCAGAACCGGCAGCGCTGCATCGATCTGCCAGCCCTCCGTTCCCTCCATGCAGTGCGGGACTGGAAGATTCCGCCCCTCCTGCGTGGAAAGGTAATCCGCATGGTGCGTATCGCGCGTGAAGACAACGGTTTCACCGTCTTCGCGCGCTTTTTTCAGCCGCTCTGCGACCTTCGGCACAATGGAAACGGCCTCCTTCGTCCCCAGTGCGCCGTCAATAAAATCCTTCTGCATATCAATAATGGCAAGAACCTTCATAAAGCAAGCCCCCTATTCTAGTTCAGTATAGCACATACAGCCGGAACTTGCACAAAAATTTCTTGACAGAATCAGGGATACGCGCTATACTTGTGATACTTAAAAAATTTTAATTAAAATATTTTATGTAGCGAAAGGAGCTGCCATGCTGCTTCAGACCATCGAAGCGCTGTTCCGCAAATACCGTCTGTTCTGCTATCGGAAGCTGTTTTCCGCTGTGCGGGAAAAGCCCGGTAGTCTCAGCGCGACGGAAGCCTTTTCCGCAGATATCATTCATCTGCTCGGAAGCCCGACGATTTCCCAGTTCGCCGATACCATCGGCATTTCCCAGCCGAACGCGACCTATAAGGTCAATCAGCTTGTGTCAAAGGGGTATCTGAACAAAACGGTGCAGGCGCACGACCGGCGCGAGATCGCGCTGACGACCTCGGAGAAATTCTCCGGTTATTTTGATGAAAACGAGGATGAAATGCAGAAAAAAGTCGCTGCGCTCTCCGCGCAGTTCACGCCTGAGGAGCTTTGCAGCGCCGAACGTGTGCTGCTGGCCCTCGGTACGCTTCTGTAGCGAAGGAGGACATTATGGATATTTTCGAAAAATGCAATCAGCGCTATATTCAGGATGAGGTCCGGGATCTGGGCATCTATCCCTATTTCCACGCGCTCGAATCCCGGCAGGATACCGAGGTCATCATGGAGGGCAAGCGCCGCATCATGCTGGGCTCAAACAACTATCTCGGTCTGACGACCAATGATGCGGTCGTCAAGGCCGGCATGCACGCCTATGAAACGCTCGGCTCCGGCTGCTCCGGTTCGCGATTTCTGAACGGCACGCTCAAGCTGCATCTGGAGCTTGAGGACGAGCTTGCGAAGTTCCTGCGCAAGGACGCCGTCGTGACCTTCTCCACGGGCTTCCAGTCCAATCTCGGCATTATCAGCGCCATCGTCGGCCTGCATGATTATGTTATCATGGACCGTGAGAACCATGCCAGCCTCTACGATGGCTGCAAGCTCTCCTACGGCAAGATGCTGCGCTACCAGCACAACGACATGGCAGACCTCGAAAAGAAGCTGCAGAAGGTTCCGGAGACGGCAGGCTGCCTGATTGTGACCGACGGTGTGTTCTCCATGGGCGGTGATATTGCAAATCTGCCTGAGATCTGCGCGCTGGCAAAGAAATACGGCGCGCGCGTCATGGTTGACGACGCGCACGGTCTCGGCGTTATCGGCGAGGGCGGACGCGGCACGGCAAGCTATTATGGACTCGAGGATCAGGTCGATATTTACATGGGCACGTTCTCCAAGTCGCTTGCTTCCCTCGGCGGCTATATGGCCGCCAGCAGCCGCGTGGCAGATTTCGTGCGCCACAGCTCCCGCCCGTTCATCTTCTCCGCGTCCATCCCGCCCGCAAACGCGGCGGCGGCGCTGGCCGCGCTCCGCCAGCTGGAGGCGCACCCGGAGCTGGTAACGAATCTGCAGGAAAACGCACTCTACATGCGTGGGCTTCTGAACGAGCGGAACATCAAAATGCGACCGTCCAACGGCGACCGCATTCCCATCATCCCAATCTATACCTATGAGCCGGTCCCTACGCTCACCATTGCGAAGGAGCTTTATGAGCGCGGCGTCTATGTCAATTCCTCTCTGCCGCCCGCGGCGGCCCCGCACGAGTGCCTGCTCCGCACCAGCCTCATGGCCACGCACACGCACGCACTGATCGATGAAGCTGTGGATGTTATCGCAGATGTTTTAAGGGGGTATGACCTGTGACACCCGTAAAAAAGGTTTGCGTCATCACCGGCGGCACATCTGGCATCGGCCTGTGTACCGCGCAGGCCATGCTCGAAAAGGGCTACACGGTCTATGAGCTTTCCAGAAGAGCCGAGGGCGTGCCCGGTATGCAGCACATCGTGGCCGACGTGACAAAGGAAGAGACGCTTGCCGCAGCCGTGCAGGAAATTTTAAAGCAGGAAGACCACATTGATGTGCTTATCAACAACGCAGGCTTCGGCATTTCCGGCGCGGTCGAATTCACGAAGACAGAGGATGCGCAGCACCAGTTGGACGTGAACTTCTTCGGCATGGTGCGCATGAACCGGCAGGTGCTGCCGGTGATGCGGCGGCAGTGCCATGGCCGCATCGTAAATTTAAGCTCCGTCGCGGGTGCGATCCCCATCCCGTTCCAGACCTATTATTCGGCCAGCAAGGCTGCCATCAACTCCTATACCATGGCGCTTGCCAACGAGCTCAAGCCCTTCGGCATTCAGGTCTGCTGCGTTCAGCCGGGCGATATCTGCACGGGCTTCACTGCCGCGCGCGAAAAGAACCCGGAGGGCGACGATGTTTACGGCGGCCGTATCGCGCGCTCCGTCGCGGGCATGGAGCGCGACGAGCAGAACGGCATGGCCCCGGAAAAGGCGGGGGCGTTCATTGCTCACGTCGCAGACAAAAAGGGCGTGCGGCCCATCAATACCATCGGCCTGCAATACAAATTCTTCTGCTTCCTCGTTAAAATTCTCCCGGCCAAGACGCTGAACTGGCTGGTTGGACTGATCTACGCAAAATAACGAACCAAGCAAAAACGCTTCGGGAACTGATCCCCGAAGCGTTTTTTACTGTATGACGCGGCGTTTTACCGGTTCGTTACCGGTTCCGTTTCACGAGCCTTGATATCGGCAAGCATCTGGTCGTAGAATTCCTTGCTGATCTTATACTTGCGCAGATAGATGAAATATCCGGCAAGAATCAGAACCAGCGGGATGGCGAGCATGGCGAGTTTGATGGTGAGCTTGCCGGATGCACCGATGGCGGCGGCTGCCACATCGCTGCCCTTTGTCTTGATGCCGGCCAGCATGATGCTGACGCTGATGAGGCCGGTTGAGAGCGCGCCGCCGATCTTGTTGACAAGCGGCTGGATGGAGAATGTGATGGATTCCGAGCGGCGTCTGAGCTTCCACTGGCCGTATTCAATGGTGTCGGCAAGGAACATGAGCATCAGCAGCTGGATAAACGCCTGCCCGACGAACATCAGAATGGCAGCCGCGGCAATGAGAAACAGCGAATGCTCGGCAAAAAAGAAGACAATGTAGCCTGCCAGAACAAGGATCGTCGCGCCTGTGTAGAGCTGGCGGCGGTCATGCTTTTTGGAGAACAGAGGGAAGATCATCAGTGCAGCCAGCTGTGCCACGCCGCACACAGCGGCCAGAATGGCATACATGTTGATATCGCCGTAGAGATACTGCATGTAATACGTCGCAAAGCCCGTCGTCGTGCAGTAGCCGACCATGAACAGCGCCATGGAAAGCGTCGTCCACATGAGCTGATCGTTTTTCGTGATGGCGTTCCACATGTCGCGGATGGTGAATTTCTCGTCGTCCTCCTTGATCTCGCGGTTCTCCTTCACGCCGAACAGCGGGAAGCAGAGGCCAGCCAGATAGACAACGCTTACCGCGATCGCGACTGTCATCCACGCCTTCGGTGTGTTGCCAAGCGCGGCTGTGATGGGCTGCCAGCCGACCATGATGATGTACATGCCGATGTTCGCGCAGATGCGCGCGAACGCGCCGTAATTCTCGCGCTGCTTCTGATCCTGCGTCAGGGCGGGCAGGAGTGTCCAATAGGCAATGTCATTGATGCCGTAGCTGATATCCCAGAGGACATACGCGACAGCGAAGAAAATGACATAGGCTGTGCCGGTGCCGACGTTGCCGAACAGGATCAGATAGAAGATCACGGACACGATACCGCCGACCAGGATCGCGGGCTTGAATTTGCCCCATTTCGTGTGGATATTGTCGATCACAAGCCCCGTAATGGGATCGTTCAGCGCGTCGGCGATGCGCAGGACGGACAGCACAAGGCTGACCGCCGCGAACACATGGATAGGCAGCGAAAGAATGTTGGACAGGAAATACAAAAGCGCGTTTGCCTCAAACGCATAGAACATGTCCCGGCCAATCGTGCCGAGACCGAAGAAATATTTGTTGCGGCGGTCAGGATTTTTCATGACTGCACCTCCCGGACGAAATAGACATTGGAGCCGAAATCGCTCTGCATGCGCCCGTCCGCATCATAGCCGGTCCCGGCGAAACGCGGTGCGAGCATGATCCCGGCGCCATAGGCCGCGCCGGAGGCCGTGACGGTCTGCTGGCCGTCGTACATCTTATAATAGCTGTCTGCCGTCTGCACTGCAAGTCCGTTCGGATTCAGCTTCACAGGCAGCACATGGCGCAGAAGCGAGCCGAAATCACCGACGCGCAGCAGCTGCGCCCGGCTTTCGAGCCGGTAGCGCTTGCCCGCGTCCAGACCCGTCACGCGCAGGCGCTCATAGCCCGACGCGGCGTTCTGCACGCCATGGAACACGCCCGCGACCGTTTCCTCTCTTGTCTGTGCCTGCCAGACCGCTCCGCCGCCGTCCGTTCGGCCCCTTGTGAAGCGGCCATACTGCAGCGTGCGGCGGTGCGCCTTGTAAAACTCGATCTGCACCCGGATCTCCGCCTGCTCGACCGGCAGCAGCTCCGTCAGATCCAGCTCATAGCCGAGGCAGCCGAACAGGCTGACATTTCCGCGCGTGGAAAGCGGCGTCGCGCGCAGTGTCTGCGCGTGCGGGCTCGCCGACACGTGCGCGCCAAAGGTCGAGGGCGGGTAGAGATAGCTGAGGCTCTGCTGAATGCGCAGCCGCTCGACCGGGTCTGTATCGTCCGAGCACCAGATCTGCGGCGAAAAATACAGCATGCCGCAGTCGAACCGGTTCCCGCCGGACGAGCAGCTCTCAAGCAGAATTTCGGGCCGCGGCTCAAAAATGCGGCGCAGCACATCGTATAGTCCGAGGACAAACGCATGCTGCTTTGCGCCCAGCGCGCAGGAGTGGCGGTTCATGTCCCACTTGACATAGGAAATGGGCGCGGAATCAAGGATGCCGCCGACGCTCCTGACGATATAGTCCCGTACCTCCGGTTTCGTAAGATCGAGCAGCAGCTGGTGACGGCCCAGAAGATCTTCGCGGCCAAGGTCGTCATGCAGCGCCCAGTCCGGATGACTGCGGTACAGCTCCGAATCCGGGCTGACGGATTCCGGCTCGAACCAGAGACCGAATTGCAGCCCCATGGTATTCAGCTTCTCGCCGAGGCCCTTCAGGCCGTTCGGGAGTTTCTTGACGTTTACAGAGTAATCGCCGAGGCTGCTGGTATCGCTGTCGCGCGTGCCGAACCAGCCGTCGTCCAGCACGAACAGCTCGCATCCCAGCTGCTTTGCAAGCTTGCCGAGCCGCAGAAGCTTTGCCTCCGTAAAATCGAACATGCAGCCCTCCCAGCTGTTGTAGACGATGGGCCGGGGCCGGTTTTTCCAGTATGGCGGAATGAGCGCTTCGTTCACATAGCGCCCAAAGCAGTCTGTAATGCCGCCGAAGCCGGCGTCCGACCACGCCATGACGGCCTCCGGCGTCTCGAACCGGTCGCCGGGCGCAAGCTCCCAGCTGAAATTCGCGGGAGAAATGCCCTGCATCACGCGCGTGAGACCCTGTAAGCTCTTTTGCGCGCTCAGATAATGACTGCCGGAATAGAGCAGATTAAAACCGCAGACCTCGCCGCCCGTCTCCGTTGCATTCGGCGCGGCAAGCAGGAAGCCGGGGTTCGCGCGGCTGGACGACGCGCCGGTCGTGCTCTCCAGACAGCTCCGCGCCATGGTGACAGGCGTTTCGGTGTGCTGCATCTCCGCGATCCAGCCGCCAGAGAAGGTGTGAAGCGTCCAGTCGCCCGGAAGATCCGCGCAGCTGCTCATGAGCTTCCGGATGGAAACCGGCGCGTCGCCGCAGTTTTCCAGAATGGCCCTGCGCGTGAAGACCGTCGGCAGAACGCCGTACAAAAGCGTCAGCCGGAGCTTTGCCGTGCTGTCTTCCAGATAAACGGCAAGCGTTGCCTGCCCGCGCGAGGCCGGAAGCGCGGAGGGCAGGGGAGTCTTCAGTGCCTCGCAGCCGGTATACCGGAACTCTGTGGAGATTGGCAGTCCGTTCTGTGCAAGCTCCACCGGACTTTCGCGGTAGTCGCCGCGCCCGCAGCCGCTCCATTCAAGCGGCAGAATATCGAGGCAGTTTGCGTTCGAGCCCTCCCGGTACAAAGTGCTGTCACCCCAGCCGCAGCCGGGCCGGGCAGCAAGCGCGTCCGCGTCCGATGCACTGACACGCGCACCGAAGTGCAGATGCTCCAGAAATCCATCCCGAACGCGGAACAGATAGGAGCTTCTTTCATTTTGCAGGTGAAATACACCGTGCTTGACCGTAATCATTCGATGCGGTAGACCTCCCCTCGGACGTATGTGTCGTAGGCCTCGTCCGTTACGCCGCCGCTGCGGATCATATCGGCATAGAATTCGCCGGAGCGCTTGATCGTGCGTGTCTGTGTAGCGTAGTCGACGTTGATAAGGCCAAACCGCGCGCTCTCGCCCTCAAGCCATTCAAAATTGTCGCAGAAGCACCAGTGATAGTACCGCTCAAACGGCAGCCCGGAGCGGAACATGGCTTTCAGGTGCTCGTAGATATACCGGGCGCGGAAGCTGTCCTGATTGTCGCAGGTGCCGTTTTCCGTGACCCAGATGGGGCGGTCGAGCAGCTTTTCCAGCTTCTGCGCGACCAGCGGCAGCCCATCGGGATAGATCTCCCAGCCGAGATCGTTGCGCGGACTGTTTTCCCGCACGCCGTCAGCGAAGCCCGTGACAGTCGAGCGCGTGTAATAGTTGACGCCGTGGAAGTCGCAGTACTCGCCCTTCGGAAGCTTCCAGTGGTTTCGCAGCGGCAGACGGAAAACGCCCGTAGACATGGCCTGCGTAATCGCGCCCTGAAACAGCCACTCTACGGCCTTAGCCATAGCAGCCTGCACGGGATTTTTCGGATTTTCCGGCTCAAATACACGCAGATGGTTCGCAAACCCGACCATGGTGTCGGAATAGCCCATGGCCTCGCGCGTCTCGTGAAGCATCTGATAGCAGCGGATGTGACAGTAGGCCATGTTTTCCAGAACCGTGAACGTCTCGGAGAAGCTCTTGTGTCCCGGGGGCCAGTCGCCGAAGAAATAGCCGTTGGTGGCATAGACATTCGGCTCGTTGATGGTGATCCAGTCGCTGACCAGATCGCCGAAGCGGTCGGCGCAGAGCTTGGCAAAAGACAGAAAATCGTCGAGATTTTCCCGCTTCGCAAACGCGCCCAGACGCTCGAACCACATGGGGTTGGAAAAATGATGGATGGTCAGCAGCGGCTGGATGCCGAGCTGACGCATATATTCGAGCTCTGCGCGGTAATGCGCGATTGCTGATTCGTTGACCTCGCCGCGGGCGGGCATGATGCGCGCCCATTCTACGCCCATGCGTGCGATCGGCAGATGCAGCCCTGCCATCAGCGCGCAGTCCTCGCGCCAACGGTTCCAGTGGTCGTCGGCCACCGCAGGGTCGGAGCCGTCCTTGATCCTGACCTGATGATACCAGTCGTTCCAGCTGCTTCCGACCTCGCCGCCCTCGATCTGCGCTGAAGCGGAGCTTACGCCGAGTAAAAATCCCTCCGGGAACTGCAGCCGCATGTGTTGTCCTCCTTCATATACATATACGTATTCTTATTGTATGTGTTTTTCCAGTTTCCCGCAAGTGTCAATTTTGGACGAAAGCGGACCTGAAAATCTGTTCAGGTTTCCATATAGCGAAATTGCGGCGATATGTTACAATAATAATGTTGTTATGGAAACCAGCAAACGGCATGGGGAGAAATGTATATGCGTCACACAAGATGGTATAAGGACAAGGTTTTTTATCAGATCTGGCCCCGGAGCTTCCGCGACGGCAACGGCGACGGGATCGGCGATCTGTGGGGGGTACTGGAAAAGCTGGATTATCTGAAGGAGCTCGGCGTCGACGGCGTCTGGTTCTCGCCGCTCTATCCGTCGCCCGGTGCGGACTGCGGCTATGATATTTCGGATTACACGGACATTGCGCCGGAATATGGCGGCATGGAGGCGTTCCGGGCCGTTCTGGAGGGGCTTCACCAGCGCGGCATGAAGCTCGTTATGGATCTGGTTGTCAATCATACGAGCGACGAGCACGAATGGTTCCAGAAATCCCGGCGGCGCATTGAGCCGTATACGGATTATTATATCTGGCGGCCCGCAAAGCCGAACGGAAAGCTGCCGAACAACTGGGACAGCCACTTTGAAGGCAAGGCGTGGCAGTGGGATGACCTGCGGCAGGAATATTATCTGCATCTGTTCGCTGTCAAGCAGCCGGACCTGAACATGGACAATCCGCTTGTCAGAACAGAGGTCAAAAAGATCCTCAAATTCTGGCTCGATCTCGGCGTCGACGGCTTCCGCGAGGATGTCATCACGTTTATCTCCAGAAAGGAGGGCCTGCCGGACGATCATCTGTTCCCAATTTTCAAGGGCATCCGGTTTTATAACCACGGCCCGCATATCCATGAGTATTTACAGGAATTCCGCCGTGATGTGCTGGAAAATTACGACTGCATGACCATCGCCGAAGCGCCGCTCGTCACGCCGCAGCGGGCGCTGGATTACATCGAAGAGTCAGACACGAATGAGATCGACATGATGATCCAGTTCCAGTGCATGTGCGCCGACTGCTTCTTTACGGACTATATGCCGCGCAAATTCTCCCTGAAACGCCTGCGCAAAGCCTTTTCAAGCTGGCAGACACAGCTGGATGGGCGCGGCTGGAACGCGCTGTATCTCGAAAATCACGACCATCCGCGCGTCATCTCGCGCTACGGCAGCGAACAGTACCGCGTTGAGAGCGGCAAAATGCTGGCCGTCAGCTATCTGTTTTTGAAAGGAACGCCGTTTATCTATCAGGGGCAGGAGATCGGTATGACGAACTGGTATCCGGAACGCACCGGCATGTACGAGGACGTGCAGACCCGCAACCAGCATCAGGACTGGCCGGAGGAAAAGCGCCTCGCGCTCTACCACCGCGCTTCCCGCGACTCAGCCCGCACGCCCGTGCAGTGGACAGACGGTGAAAACGCCGGATTTACGACCGGTACGCCGTGGTTTTATGTCAACGAAAATTACAGGAACATCAATGTGGAGCAGTCGCAGAACGATCCGGATTCAATTTTGAATTTCTATAAAAAAGCCATTGCCCTGCGCAAGCGCCTGCCCGTTGTACGCGACGGCAGCTATCAGGAATATTATAAGGGATCAGACAAGCTGTATGTCTACGCCCGCGAAACAAAGGAGCAGAAGCTGTTGGTGATCTGCTCGTTTACCGACAAACCGGTACGGTTTCAGGCGCCGTACAATTTCTCGCTCAGTGACATGAAGCTTCTTCTGACGAATTACGATGATACCCGCGAGGAAAACAGCTTCGTTACCCGTCCCTATGAGGCCCGCGTCTATCTATACGAATAAAATGCGCCTCCGGCTGCATGCTGCATCCGGAGGCGTTCATTTTATTTTTCAGCAAGCTCGCAGGTGCGCTCGTAGGCGGCAATTACCGCGTCCATTGCAGCGGCGCGGACGCCGTGCTGTTCCAGCGCACGGACGCCGGCAATCGTCGTTCCACCGGGGCTGCAGACTTCGGATTGGAGCTGGCCTGGGTGCTTGCCGGAGGCAAGCGTCATTTCCGCTGTGCCGATCATGGTCTGCGCGGCAAGCGCCAGCGCCTGCGGGTACGGCAGACCACAGCTTACGCCGCCGTTTGCCAACGCATCCAGAAACAGATACATAAACGCCGGCCCGCAGCCGGAGACAGCGCTGCCTGCGTCGAGCTTGTCCTCCGGCATGCGCATCAAAAGCCCGGCAGGGCGCAGGGAGGTTTCCAGCTCGGCCAGTTCGCCTTCCGTGACAGTGTCGTCCGGGGAGATCAGAACGACGCCCTTGCCGAGCGCGACCGGCAGATTCGGCATAATGCGCACGACCGGGCAGGGGAGTCCCAGCGTTTTTTTGATCGTCCCGAGCGGAACGCCCGCCGCCATGGAGACGAGGATGAATCGATCCTGCCGAGCTGAAAACGGCGCTTTCAGCTCATCCAGCAGCGCCGGGAGCATCTGCGGCTTGACGCCGAGAAAGATAAATTTGCAGGATTCCGCAATTTCCAGATTCGTCCCAGCTGCGCAGTCGAGCTCCGCAGCCAGACGCGCCGCCTTTTCCGCTGTGCGGTTGGACAGGAGCATGCTCGCGCCGCTTTTTGCCGCAGCCTGCGCCAGCGCGCCGCCCATGTTGCCGGTTCCGATCAATCCAAGTTGATAAGTTGACATAATTTTCTCCTTACCGGGTCTGTCCGTCGCCCGTCACAATATATTTATAGGTCGTCAGCTCCCGCAGGCCCATGGGACCTCTGGCGTGAAGCTTCTGTGTGGAAATCCCCATCTCGCAGCCGAGGCCAAACTCGCCGCCGTCGGTAAAGCGTGTGGAGGCGTTCACATAGACCGCCGCGCTGTCGACCAGGCGGGTAAAGCGCTGCGCGGTCTGGGCATTCTCGGTGATGATGGCGTCAGAATGGTGCGTGGAGTGCGCGGCGATATGGCTGATTGCCTCGTCCGCGCCGGAGACAGTCTTGACCGCAAGGATATAATCCAGGAATTCCGTATCAAAATCCCGTTCGCCGGCAGGTGTACCCGGAATGATCCCCTGCGCAGCCTCGTCCAGCCGAAGCTCGACCGGCGGCAGGCCAGCCGCGGCGCGGTCGTCAACCAGCCGTTTTTTGAGCATGGGCAGGAATCGACCAGCGATATCCGCGTGGACGATCGCGACTTCCTCTGCATTGCAGACAGACGGGCGGCTGGTCTTGGCGTTTTCAATGATGTTCAGCGCCTTTTCCAGATCCGCGTCCTTGTCCACATACACGTGACAGATGCCAGTGCCCGTTTCAATGCACGGGACGGTCGCCGATTCGACGCAGGCGCGGATGAGACCCGCGCCGCCGCGCGGGATGAGCAGATCGACCAGCCCGTTCGCCGTCATGAGCTCGTGCGCGCTCTGCCGCGTGGTGTCCGAAACAAGATTGATAACTGTCTCCGGCAGACCGGCAGACCGCAGGCCCTCGTGCATGGCCGCGACGATGGCGGCGGCAGAGCGGTACGCCTCTTTTCCGCCGCGCAGAACGCAGACGTTACCGCTTTTGAGCGCCAGCACTGCGGCGTCAGAGGTGACATTCGGGCGGCTTTCGTAGATGATCGCCACGACGCCCATCGGGACAGCGGTCTTGCGGATTACAAGTCCGTTTGGCCGTCTCACCTCAGCCAGAATTTCACCGACCGGGTCCGGAAGCTTCGCGACCTGCCGCATGCCGTCCGCCATGGCGGCAATGCGTCCCTTTGTCAGGCGCAGACGGTCGAGCATGACATCGGAAATGACGCCCTGCGCCGCGTGCAGATCCTCCGCGTTCGCGGCAAGAATAGCGTCCGTATTCTTTACAATTGCATCGGCCATCTTGTAAATGGCCTGATTTTTTTCTTCGCTGCCGAGCCATGCCAGCTGCGGGCAGGCGGCTTTGGCCTGCTGCAAAAGCGTCTGTGTTGTCATTTGTCTGCCCTCTTTCCCAAAAATCTGGTGCCGATGGATCTGCCGTCGAGCAGCGCATAGAGCTTTTCAACCTCCGCGCCGTTGGCGATAATCATGTCCGTTCCGGCTCTTGTGACGATCTGCGCGGCAGAGAGCTTGGTCTTCATGCCGCCCGTTCCAAGCTCGGAGCCCTTGCCGTCGGCAAGGCGCAGAATTTCTTCCGTGATCTCGGGAACCAATTCGATGCGCGCAGCGTCTGGATCCTTATGCGGGTCGGCAGTATACAGACCGTCGATGTCCGACAGGAGAACGAGAAGATCGGCGTGAACGCTGGTCGCAACGATGGCCGAGAGCGTATCATTGTCGCCGATACCGAACTCAGCGACAGAAACCGTGTCGTTTTCGTTGACGATCGGGATGGCATCCAGCTCCAGCAGACGCTGGATGGTGTTCTGGAAATTCTCGTGCCGCACAGGGTCGGCGATATCGTCCGCCGTCAGCAGAATCTGCGCGACGGTATGGCGGTATTCGGAGAACAGCTTGTCGTAGGTATACATGAGCTCGCACTGGCCAACGGCGGCGGCAGCCTGCTTCGTCGGCACATCCGTGGGCTTCTTTCCGAGGCGGAGTTTGCCCACGCCCATGCCGATTGCGCCGGAGGAGACAAGGATCACCTCGTTCCCGGCGTTTTTGAGGTCGCTGAGCACCTTGCAGAGCGCTTCCATCTGGCGGATGTTCAATCTGCCGGTCGGATGCGTGATGGTGGAGGTGCCGATCTTGATGATGATGCGCATACTGGCGTTCCTTCTTCCGTATCTTGCTGTGTGGAAGTATAGCATATTGCGGCGCTTGTGACAAGTGCTGATTATGAATGCATTACATGAATTTTATTCATGTATAAATTGGATTCGATATACCTTGACAGATGAGGTATATCATGCTATACTGGGGATACCGAAACGGAGGTGGGGATGTGTCCATTCGGGCAGACGTGATCCGCGGTCATACGGACGCGGTGATTCTGGCGCAGCTTGTGCGCCGCGACAGCTACGGCTACGAGATCAACAAGCACATTGAAAGCTGCTCCGGCGGCGAATTTATCCTGAAGGAAGCCACGCTCTATACCGCCTTCCGCCGGCTGGAGGACAGCGGGTACATTACCTCTTACTGGGGCGATGAGGCAGTCGGAGCAAGAAGGAAGTATTATAAGATCACAGAAAAAGGCCGGGAAGCATACCGGCAGGCGCGGGAGGAATGGGACGCAAGCGTGCGCATTCTGAACGCATTATTGGAGGGAGAAGCATGAGAGAGCAGATCAAGGTCTATGTAGACGGACTTTTTAAAGACGCTGCACTGACCATCCGCAACGCGGAGGTGCAGCAGGAAATCTTACAGCACACGCTCGACCGGTACGACGATCTGATCGCCGCCGGAAAATCAGAGCAGGAAGCGTATGACGAGGCCGTCGGCGGCATCGGCGACGTATCGGAGCTGTATGAGCACAAGCAGGCGGCGGAAGAACCCAAAAAGCGGGATTTTCCTGCGCCGCCTACACCGGACGCGGTATCCACTGCGCCGCAGAGCGGCAGGAAGAAAAAGCTCCCCGGCTGGGCCATCGCGCTTATCTGTGTGGGTGTGGCCGCGGCGATTCTGGCGCTGAACTTTGCGGGCCAGGCAGTCGGCGGTGTGCTGCGCGCGGGAGGACGTTATATCTATGACAGCGCGAACAAATATGAAACGCTTGACCGCTCCGGCTTCGGCAGCGCGGAAGATTCTGTAGCCGCATCCGAGCTGCTGACCGGCATCGACGAGATTGAGATCCATTGGCTGACCGGCGATGTGTATCTGGTCGAATCGGACGAGGACGGTGTGAATTTTCAGGAGGATTATACCGGCAATAACGAGGATTACCGCATGCGGTACAGGGTCAGTGACGGTAAGCTCATCATCCAGCCGTGCAGATCAAGGTTTTTCAGCAGCACGGATCTGCCGCGGAAGGCGCTGACTGTTTTCCTGCCCGGCGAGTCCACACTGAAAAGCATCACAGTCGAAACGGTCTCGGCCAATGTGGAACTGATGGGCGGCAGCGCGGACACGCTCGCCGTCAGCACCACGAGCGGCAGGATTACCGGCCCCGGTCTTCCGGCCAGAGAATATGACTTTGGCACCGTCAGCGGGGATATCTCCCTGTCCGCCCTTCCGGCAGGCGGCAGCAGTATTACCTTTGAAACCGTGTCAGGCGAAGCACGCATCGACTGTAATGCAGCGCCGGATGAGGTCGACTTCAACAGCGTCAGCGGAAATCTCTGCCTCACGCTTCCGGAGGGCAGCTGCCGGTATGAGCTGGATTTCGAAACCGTCAGCGGGGACCGCATCACAGACCGCTTTGTCCCCGGCGGTGAGGATATCTGCAAGATCAACGCCGAAACCGTCTCCGGAGACGTCGAGCTGCGGACAGTCGGTAAGGCTCGTTAGAATATCAGATCCCGGCTTTCTCCCAAACAGGAGGAAGCCGGGATTTTTGCCGCTGCTGGGACTGCTCACGTCAGTGAGCAGTCCCTTTTCTATGCTGAAAATATACGCTTTCGGAAGTTTTTTGCAGCAAACGGGCAGAAACGCCGCCCTTTTCCTGACAAAAAACGAGATTATCGCCATAGCGGGCAAACGGATATTCTGCTCTCCGTGTATATGATTGCCGGATTCTTCTCGGCTGTCGCGGGTCTTCTTCTGAGCGCACAGCTGTCTACCGTACACCCGACGCAGGGCAACAACTATCAGCTCGACTGTATCGCAGCCTGCATTCTGGGCGGCACGAGCATGCTCAGCGGCACGGGCACGGTGGTCAATTCGGCGCTCGGCGCGATCGGCATTGCCGCGATGCGCAACGCGCTGAATCTGATCGGTGTGCATCCGTATGTGCAGAACCTGCTTCTGGGCGTTCTGATCATTCTGATCGTTGCGCTCAACGTGATCCTGCAAAAGCGCAGAGCCGTCGGGCAGGAGCCGTTCAATATAAGGAGGGCTTCATAATGAACGCAAATGCAAAAGAAAAGACGGCCCGGTCCGCAGGCAGCCTGCTCCGGAGCTATACGCCGATCCTGTATCTTGTGATCTTCGTGACCGTCGCAGGCCTGTTTGTCCCGAATTTCGCGTCCAAGGCGAACTTTTTAAACATCCTCAAGCAGTCCGCCGTGCCCATCATCGCCTGCGTGTCCATGACGTTCATCCTCATCACCGGCAACATCGACCTTTCGACCGGCTATATTGTGGGACTCGTATCGATCTGCTGCGGCGTGATGGTCAAGACGCTTGAATTCTCCCCGGCGCTCACGATCATCCTGTGTCTGCTGATCGGTGCCGCTGTCGGCGCGTGCAACGGCCTGCTCGTTACACTGGCGGAGATCCCTTCGTTTATCGTGACGCTCGGCAGCAGCCTTACGCTTTCGCCGACGGCGGGCTCCTCGGTATCGAGCCGGTCGGCTCCGTGGAAAATGTGAGCGGTACGCTCATGCTCGCCGAGAACGATAAAGTTC
>CADBOK010000067.1 GCA_902796245.1 Oscillospiraceae bacterium
CTGGGCGGGCTGAGTCCGATTGAGTATAGACATCATCTTGGCTTTGCTGCATAATCAGTCCAAGATTTTGTCTGCACCCCCGACCCGATGGTGTAATCCGTACCCATGGTCAGAGTCTTCTCACCAATCTTGACGGTAATTTCCGTGGTTTGCTCGGAGCCGTTGTAGGTCAGATCCGTGAAGGTGACGGTTGCATCCGTAATGCTGCGCTGGGTGATCGTGAAGGTCGCGGTGGCTTTGTAGATCGTCGTATTATCTTCGCAAGTGACGGTCAGGGTGTATTCACCAGCCGGTGCAGTCATGATCGTATCCTGGGTATACGTCTGTTTGGTTTCGGTGTTCGTATACACGAAGTCCAGAGCACCGACGGAATCGGGTTTGCCGGTGACCTTCGGAGTGACACCCACGCCGTATTCGGCATTGGGCACTTCGACGGTCATGGTTTCAGCATCAGTGCTCTTGGCGATGAGCGTGATATCGGCCTTCAGGATGAACAGGTTCGCCTCTGTGCCGTTGCTGATGCCGGAAACGGCGGCATGGTTCGTCTTGTAGTTGTTGACATGCAGGCCGAACATAATAGAGGCCTCCGTGCCAACAGCCGTATCGCTCAGGCCGGAGACAAGGTTGAATCTCAGCGTGCCATTTTCGTATACAACCGAGTTGACATCCAGAACGTTGTTGTCAACAATGACTTTGTTGTCTCTCAGTGTGTATCTGGTGTTCGGATCCGAGGTAACTTCATTCGGCAGACCGAATTTACCCAGCGTGACGGTGTGCGAAGTCACCGAGTAGCAGGCCTGCACGTTTGCCGTATATTCGCCGTCAAAGCTGATCGTCTTTGACAGAATCGTCCAATCGCCGCTCAGCTGTTTGACATCGCCGACAATTTCGCAATTCTCGTCTGCGGCAACGACATTCGCCCTAACTGTGGCGCCGATGGTGTTAACACTCGTATGTCTGTTGTAAGCCGGATCATATTCGAATTGCACAAAATCCTTAATCGAATTGTTCGTGCAATACGGCTCAATCCCGTGTTCTTTGCCGTCGTAGGTAAAGACAATGCCCTTGCCCAGCTGCGTCTCGGTCGTTTCGCCGTTCATCGCGCGCCATGCGTAGTCAGCTTTATTGAACGTGATCTGCTTCTTTGCGACGTTCACGGTGACCGTGGCGGTTGCGGTGGCGTAGTTTGCCGAGTCGGTCGGCGTGAAGCGCACTTCAAACTGGTTGTTGCCATTGACGGGGCCGACGGGCGTAGCGCCATCCTTTACCCATGTGAAGCTGCCTTCAACGGATGCCGTAAGAGCCGTATTCAACTGATCTGCAATGTCGGACAGCGTCTGACCGTAAGTCGCGCTGAGTGCGCTCTTTACCGTGACAGCCGGGACTTCCTTATCCGCGGTCTTGAGGGTCAGGGTGACGGTGTATTTGCCTTCGGCGTCGGGGCCGGTCAGCTGGTTACCAGTAACATACTGGCTGTCCACGCCGCTGACAGATACCGTGCTGTTCTCGGCAAGCTGATGGTTGCCGTCAGCGCTGAAGGTGATGACCGCTGTGTAGGTCGAGGAACCGGCAAATTTGCCACTTTCGACCTTCGTACCACTCTCGTCCTTCCACTCGATAGTACCAAACGTCAAGCCGTCAGACATTGTAGCGGTTGCCGGAATAGTCTGGCCCTTTCCGAAGTTGCTGATGGTCACGGTGGGGTTGGTGATGGTTGCGGGGGTGATTTTGAAGGTTGCGGTCTTTTCCTCACCCAGGCATGCGCCCGCTTTGGGTGTGGCGGTGACTGTGTATGTACCGGCGTCATTACTGCCGATAGACAGCGTGCCATCAGCAGCAATCGTGAAGTTGCTGGTCACGTCAGTGCTGCTTTCATTCTTCACACCGAAGGTGACAAGGCTGGTGATGTCCTTGCCGGAGGTGGAAGTTGCAGTCAGCTTGAGCGTGTCGGTGCTGCCGTACTCAATCGTCTTGCGAGCGACGGAAACGGAATAAAGCTCTGGGGCTTTACCGTCAGTGATAGGAAGGATTTCTGTGTCCGTGCAGTCAAGATTACTCTCTCTCTGCTTGTAATAGAAGGTATCTGTCTTGTCCTTCTCAACCTCGCCTTTGAAGCCAATCATATTTTCTTTCCAAAGGCCATCCACTTCAAAGGGCTCTGCAAAGGTGAACGCATAGTTACCGCTCTCTACATTATCATCCATTTTCTGCAGATTTAATGTAAAAACCAGTGCCGACCCGTGCGCCGCAACAGTTATCCGCTTATCATTAAGGCTCAGACCCGGCCCCATTCCGCAGGCAACTGTCACCAATCCATTTATTATGGAATATTCATTTTTCCACGTTTGATTGTTGACAGGTCTTTTATAAGTAATACCCGAAACTTCTGTATCTTCATTCTTGTAGTAGCTGACTGCCTTGAAGCTGCTCGCATCAAATTTGATGTAGCATTCTAACATTGTCAGCTGGACTGTCTGATCTGTATTATTCTTGATACTGACCGGAATTTCGTAATAGCTAACTGATTTCCCGTCCACGTCAGTTTCATTTTTCGGTGTAGGTGTGCCAATCTCCAAAGCAGTGGCAATCGGCTCAGCACCGTCTGCTAAAACAGCAGGAACCAAACTGAGCAGCATTGCAACTGCCAATAATAATGAAATGAGTCTTTTCATGCTTTCTTTTCTTCTTTATTCAAAGCTGCCAAATGCAATATAGTTCAAAATGCCAACCGCATCTGCAATATCAACTTTGCCCTTTTCTTCGCAAACATCAGCCGCAAGAATCTGAGTATCCGAGAATTTTGACAGCTGAACAATGTAACTCAACACATCTGTGACATCTGCAATATTGATTGCATTATCATTGTTTACATCGCCCAGTCTGTACTTCGGCTTCTCGCCATACTCCAGCGACGCGACCTTCGTGAGGTTTACGCTGTCGGTGCTGACATAGACGTTATACGTGCCCGTTTCCATCTGTTTGGGGAACAGGATGAATTCGGTCGTGGGCTCAATGTTCTGCTGGTCGATGTACTGCAGGTTGCTCTCGGTCGGGACGCCCTTGGTGGCCTCCGACTGGTCCGCACCCTCTTTCAGAAGGAGGACAAGCGAGTATTTGCCGGTCAGATTCTCGCAGGTCAGCTTAAACTTTTTCGCATTCGCGTAGAAGCCGCCGGTGCCCGTTCCGCCGCCTTCCACGGTCAGGGGATAGCCGGGGTCGGCCTTGAGGTTGAATGCGCCCAGAGTCTCGGTTGTTGTGTCTGCCGCGAACGCGGCGGCGGTAAGCGCCGTGAGCGTCAGCACTGCGAGCAGCAGCGCAAGGATCCTTCTTTTCATGCTGCTTCCTCCATCTCAGTCATAAATTTATCTGCATACCGCAGCAGGATCGCCGCGATCTGTGCACGCGATGCGTTGGCCTCCGGCGCGATGCGGCTGCCGCCGACGCCGGAAACAAGCTCGTGATAGACCGCCCACCAGAGCGCGTCCTTCGCCCAGGAGGCGATCGAGGCGCTGTCGGTGAAGGTCTGGTCGTAGATGCCGGAGAGCATCAGCTCCGCCCCGCTCTGGCCGCCGTTCAGGCGGAAGAGGATCGCGGTGGCCTGCTGGCGCGTGATGGGCGCGTTGGGGCCGAAGCGCGTGTCGGACAGGCCGTTGACATAGCCGTTTTCCACGGCCCAGTTCAGGGCGTCCCGGTACCAGCCGCCGTCCGCGGTGTCTTCAAACGCGGCGGCTTTCACTGCGGCGGGCTGGCCGCACATGCGCCAGAGCATGAGGACGAACTGCGCCCGGGTCACGGGGGCGTCGGGACGGAAGGTGCCGTCGGAGTAGCCGGTGACGAGGCCGCGTTCTGCTGCGCGTTCGACCGAGGCAAAGGCCCAGTGGAGGCTGTTCACGTCGCGGAACGTGCCGGTCTGGACTTCTTCCTGCTCGCCGTCAGTCTTTTCGCCGTCTTCGGGCTTTTCGCCGTCAGCGGGCTTGCCCTCGGCGGTGCTGCCGCTGCCGCTGCCGGTCGACTGCGAGACGAGCGACGGGAGCGCGTAGGACACGGACATGTCCTTGCCGCTGGCGTCGGACAGGACGCTTTCGGCAAGGGAGAGCTTCGCGTCGCCTGTCTTTTTGACCTTGAAGGTGAAGATGACGAGGCTGCCGTCGCGCTTCACAGCGTCCGTCGATGCGGCGGCGAGGATCGCGCCGGTGCCGCCGCGGGTGCCGTGCGGGTTGCTCGCGGAGAGCATGCCGCCGACAAGATCGCCGTTTTCCACGCCGGTACACTCGACGATGGAATCGTCGTAGCCCAGCTTCAGCTGCAGGGCGCTCAGGCCCGTGTTGCCGGACAGGTCGACCGTGATTGTGAAGGTCTCGCCGACCGCCGGGAGCTTGTCCGGGGCCGTAACCGTCACGGTCGCGCCCGCGGCGCAGGCCAGCGGCGTCAGCAGCTGCAGCGCAAGCAGCAGTACCACGCTCAGTGCCAATATTCGGTTGCGTTTCATGCTTCGCATTCCTCCCTCGTTCCGGCCGGGGGTCTCTGCCGGAGCCGGAAATATAACAATATGTTACATTTCATTGCAGTAGTTTACACTACCCCTAGTATTTGTACGTTTGAAGTGCTTTGCAAATGCAAGACGCTGGCGGAAGATTTTGTGGGGCTTTTGTAAAATGTTTCTGGGGTTTGAAAAAGAAAAAGGGCTCCCCTGAAAGGGGAGCCTTTGGATCGTGCGGGGGCGCATTGGGTTTTGCTTTTCGCGGGTGTCTGCCGCGACCTCTCAGTCAGCTTCGCTGACAGCTCCCCTTGAAAGGGGAGCCTTTGGTCGTTGCTAGGGCTGATCCATGTCGGAGATGAGGATGTTGTCGGTGCCATGGGCTTCGAATTCGGCGATGTAGTCGTCCATGCGGGAGACAAGCTCCTCGTAATTGTCGTTGGATACCGGCTGGTATTCCATGTCACGCCGCGCGAGCTCTTCGGCGAGAATTTCGTAGAATACCGTGTCCTCATAGTCCATGATGGCCTCGTGGATGCCGCCGTCGGAAAATGCGCGGGAGGGCACGTCGGCTCCCTCGTACCGCTCGACGAGCGCGCCCATGCCCTGTTCCCGGCAGAGCGCGAAGAGCTTGGATTCCAAATCGTCGTAGTCCGCAAAGCGGTCGTCACCACGGGTCGAGTTGAGGATCCAGTTTCCGATGTATACCATATCCAGAAGACGGCGGAACTCTTTTTTCGATAAATCGATCTGCATATCTAAAGCCTCCTCTGCGATGTCACTTTATTATATACACTTTGGTCTTCATTTTCCACTGTTAATTTTTGATCGCCCGCAGGTTTTGATTGCCTTGCGCGCGGGTCCGGGGTATACTGGAGAAAAACCGGCTTCGCCGCAGGAGGCAGACGCATGATCTGGCTGACGGGAGACACGCACGGACATTTTGAGCGCATCGAGGCATTCTGTCGGGAGCGGCAGACCACGAGGGACGATCTTCTGGTAATTTTGGGTGATTCCGGGTTTAATTTCGGCGGGGGCGAGCGCGATCTGGCGCTGAAAACGCAGGCGGCGCGCTTCCCTGTTACAATCCTTTCCCTGCACGGAAACCGGGAGAACCGGCCGCAGAATATTCCGGGGTATGTGGAGGGGGAATTCTGCGGCGGGAAGATTCTGTACGAGCCGCAGTTTCCGAATCTGCTGTTCGCCGTGGACGGGGAGGTCTACCGGCTGGGCGGGAAGGACTGTCTGGCGGTCGGCGGGGCGTATTCCACGGGGAAGGAATACCGGCTGGCAAAGGGGATGGGCTGGTGGCCGGACGAGCAGCCGTCGGAGGAAACGAAGCGGCGCGTTGAGCGGCTGCTGGACGTGCGCGGCTGGCAGATGGATCTCGTGCTGACGCACACGTGCCCGCTGCGCTATAAGCCGCTCGAGGCGCTCAAGCCCGATCTTGACCAGTCCACGGTCGACAGCACGACGGAGGAGTGGATGGATGAAATTGAATTGCGGCTTCGCTATGCGCGCTGGTACTGTGGACATTTTCATACGGACAAGACGGTCGGGCGGCTGCGGATTTTGTTTCGGGAGATTGTGGAGCTGGAGGGGTAGAATGCAGGTGACGGGGGCGCCAGGATTTGCGGGGTTCGAATCCCCTCAGGCGCTCCGCGCCAGCTCCCCTTGAGCCCAAGGGGAGCCTTTTGTGGAGCGCTACATGATATAATATCTATCAACACAGAAAAAACGCTGCGGACAAAATCGTTCGCAGCGTTTTGGAGCGGGTGACGAGGCTCGAACTCGCTACCTCCACCTTGGCAAGGTGGCGCTCTACCGGATGAGCTACACCCGCATCTCAAATGC
>CADBOK010000068.1 GCA_902796245.1 Oscillospiraceae bacterium
AACGAGCTCGACCCGCAGGGTCCCTGCCAGGTCGTCACCAAGGAGCGCTGCATCGACGAGCGCACCGGCCGCTACGAAGACGTCGACGAGGCTGTCGCGCAGTACTCGCACGGCGCGCTGGAGCACGTCACGCTGTACTCCCTGCTCGAGGATCCGATGACCTCCTGCGGCTGCTTCGAGTGCATCTGCGGCATCGAGCCGTGCTCGATGGGCGTCGTCATCACCTGCCGTGAATACGCCGGCATTACCCCGCTTGGCATGACCTTCTCCGAGATGGCCTCCATGACCGGCGGCGGCGTGCAGACCCCGGGCTTCATGGGCCACGGCAAGCACTACATCGCCTCCCACAAGTTCCTCAAGGCCGAGGGAGGCGTTGGCCGTCTGGTCTGGCTGCCGAAGGAGCTGAAGGATCAGATCCGCGACAAGCTCAACGAGACTGCCAAGGATATGTACGACATCGACAACTTCGCCGATATGGTCGCAGACGAGACCAACTGCCCGAACGGCGATCCGGAAGAGCTGCTTGCCTTCCTGTCCGAGGTTGGCCACCCCGTCCTCAGCATGGATCCGCTGGATATTTAATTCAGGCATTCCAAATCAAAAGGCTCCCGCATGCATCCGCATGCGGGAGCCTTTGGCTTATTATTGTTTCGGCCTGCTTGCCGGAGCAGGGAAGTGCTTCGCGGACGGTTATTCCTCCGGTTCCTCCGCGGCGGTTTCCGGCAGCTGCATGTCGTCGAAGGCATTCTGCGCGTCGTCGAAGATCACTTGCACCTCGGCAAACGCATCCTGCAGCCGGGACAGGCCGGTCGACAGGTCGGCGGCCAGCGCGGCGATCTCCTCGCCGGAATCCATGTAGCGGGTGCGCGCATCCTCGCAGAGACTGGAAAGCTGCGCATAGATGCGCCGGGCGCGCACAGCGGCGTTGCGCTCGGTCTGCTCGGCGCGGCGGTAGGCGGTCAGCTCCTTTTCGGTGAGCGACGGCTCCTGCGCCGGTTCTTCCGGCTTCTGTGCTTCCTCCGGTTCCTCCGGCAGCTGCGCGGGCGCTTCTTCCGGCTGCGGCGCGGGGCGCGTCAGCAGCTCCTGCCGGGCCGCTTCGGAGCTTTTCAGCTGTTCGGCCAGCTCGGAGCCCTCCTGCGCGAGCGTGTTTACCTGCTCGGAAAGCGCGCCGTTATCTGCCTGCGCCTGCTCCAGCCGCTTCTGCAGACCGGCCAGCTCGACCTGCAGACGGGCGTTTTCGGCGGAGAGCTTGTCGCGCTCGTCGGTCAGCTTGCGCAGGGCCTTCTGGTGCTCAATGGAAGTCGATTCGATATAATTGACGACGTCGGTGCGGTTAAAGCCGCTGACCGCCGTGCGGAACTTTGAAAAATCAGCCACCTGCTGTTCCTCCTGATCTCCGATTTTGTCTCAGTATATCACGAAAAGCGTCAAAAAACAACCGGCCTGCCGCCGTCTTTGCGGATTTTATGAATTGTTCACAGACGGCGGTTTTTTATTTGTATGATTGCAGTTGCGCGAAAAGACTGATATAATAAATCTTATCTGAAAGACAGCGAGGAAACGAACGATGGAATACAACAAGCTGATCGCCGACATGCATACCGGCGACGATGTCGAGGGCTTTTATGTTCTGAAGGACGCAGTTCTGAAAACAACCGCGGCGGGAAAACCGTTTTTATCCGGCGTTCTGGCCGACCGGACGGGCGTGATCGATCTGAAGGTCTGGGATTATTCCGGCCCCATCGGCGCGCGCCCGGAGGATATCGGCTGCGTCGTCAAGATCCGGGGGCAGGTGTCGGAATTCAAGAGCGCGCCGCAGCTGACGGCGGGCCGCATCCGCATGGCGGACGGAAACGACCGCTATGATCTTTCCGCCCTTGTGCCGACTGCACCCATCGACACAGACGCGCGCGTCGCGGAGATCGAGCGGCTGATCGATTCCATGGAGGACGCGGATTACCAGTCCGTCGCCCGCACGATGCTCGCGCGGCATCTGGAGGCGTTCCGCTCCATCCCGGCGGCCAAGAGCGTCCACCACAGCTTCCTGTCCGGGCTTCTCATGCACACATCCAATATGCTGCGGCTTGCGGATTTTCTGTCCGGGCTTTATGGGGAGATCATCGACCGGAGTCTGCTGCTGACAGGGACGCTGCTGCACGACTTTGCGAAGGAACAGGAATTCACATTCTCCGGCCTCGGACTGGTCACGGATTATTCGCTGCCGGGGCAGCTGATCGGCCATCTGGTGATGGGCGCGCAGGAGGTGCGGCAGTGCGCGCAGGAGCTCGGTATTTCCGAGGAAAAGAGCCTGCTGCTGCAGCACATGATTCTCTCGCACCACGGCGAGCCGGAATTCGGCGCGGCCGTGCGCCCGATGTGCGCTGAGGCGGAGCTGCTCTCTGAGATCGACCTCATCGACAGCCGCATGGAGATTTATGCCGAAGCTCTGCAGGATCTGCCCGCCGGAAGCTTCTCCAACCGCATTTTCGCGCTGGACAAGAAAATTTACCGCCACGGATGACCCTGCGGAGTGTCCGTCAGCAGGAGACTATTGACAAACCGGCAGTTTGCTGGTATAACCTAAATAAAATATGCCAGACGCAAAGACGCAGAGCGAAGCCCGATGAGAAGCGGGCCCGCTCGGCGTTTTTGTTATGCAAAGAACAGGAATCGATGAAAAATGGAGAAAACAGTAAAATTATTGGCGGCGGCAGGCGTTCTGATGCTGCTGGCAGGGGCGATTTTTGGGTTTATGCGGCAATGGATCTGCGCGGGCCTGCTCCTGGCCGGTGCGTTCGGCTGCCTGATTGCGGCGCTGAATTTCCGGAACCGGAAAAACAGGGAATCGTGAGGGTATGAACATAAACGATGCGTTATCCGCTCTGCCGCCCTTTTTCGATCCGGACGGGCGGCTGCTCTCGCTTCCGGCCAAGCACAAAAAGAAGCTGCTGGCGCTCTGGTATCTGGCTGGGAAGCTCGAAGCCGGCGGCAGTATGCCGAAGCGGAGTTGAATGCGCTGCTGGATGCGTGGACATGCTTCCACGATCCCGCGACGCTCCGCCGGGAGCTGTACAACAAGCGGCTTCTGAACCGGACGGCGGAGCTGGCATGGCGCATCGGCCTGATGGAGCGCTTCCCGGCATGGCGCTTTGACCTGAACCGGCTGACGTGCCGGAACACGCACGGAGATTATTTTATCAGCCAGTTTCTCTGCGAGGACGGGCATCCGACCGCCGTGATCGACTGGACGACGGCCTTCATCCATCCGGTTATCTGGGAGCTGATGCGCTCGTTTGTCTATGCCGCGCCCTGCTGCGCGGACGGAAGCATCGACCGTTCACTTCTTGCCCGCTGCGTCCATGCATACTGCCGGTACGGAACGCTGAACGACTACGATCTGGAAAACCTGGAACGGCTGCACCTCTATCAGATTGCCGTCTGCGACTATTATGGGCAGTATTACGCCTCAGCCGCCGCCAACCGGCACATCTATCTTCAACAGGCACAGCACGCGACCCACCTGCTGCGGCAGGTGTTCGGATGAGCTGCAAAAAGCCCGGACACGAAGGTGTCCGGGCTTTGCTTTTATGCAAATTCGATCTCGTCGCAGAGGATTTTTGTGTCGATGAGGTCGGACGGGCGGATGCCGCGGTGCGGCGGGCCCGGCGGGGCCTCGAACAGGATATGCGCCTCGTAGCCGCGCCCGCTCTTGTGCCGGTAAAGCTCCCGGTACAGCCAGACGGCGCCGGTCTGCGGCGGCTCCTGCTTGATTCTTGCGCCGCGGAAGGTTACGGTATGGTGCTCGGAATACGGGCTGTCGATGCGGAGCGTGAGATCCTCTCCGGAGAGGATTTCCCGTACCACGCCGTCATGGAAGAAAAACCGCCGCAGCAAGCCCTCCGGCAGCGTCTCGCGCGTCTGCGCGGCGCAGTAGGCCCGGTCAATTTCATCCAGCCGCTTCTGCACCTCCGGCGTCATCGGGTCGGTCTGACAGGCAATATACCATTTCTTCGTAAGATACCGCACGGCCGCCTCCTTTATTTTATGGACACGATCCACTCCCCATCGCGGATCAGGTATTGGAATTCCGTCAGCTCGGGCGTGTTCATCATGTGCAGCATTTCCTCGAGATCGTCCACGGTCTTCATGGACGGGATACGGCTGTATTCCACCCACTGCATCCCGCCTTCCTCCGACGATGTGAGCGTTCCCGACCACTCTGTGGCCTTGAACAGCAGCACGACGTACCGGCCGTCTTCGGTCGGAAACTGCTTGACGCCGGCCAGCTTCGGGTGCCGGATCGTCAGGCCGGTCTCCTCCCGCATCTCCCGGATGACGGCGTCAACGAACGATTCTCCCGGCTCCACATGGCCGCCCGGCAGCGCCCAGCCGTGCCAGTCTTCCTTTTTCCGGTTCTGGAGCAGTACGCTGCCGCTGTCCTCCAGCAGACACACCACGGTCAGCTCCACGGGTTCGGTTCTTTTCATATTCACACCGCCGTGTCGAAGACGGTCTTCAGGAATTCCTCCTCGGTGATGCCGCCGAGATACTCCTGCAGGCCGAATTGCTTCAGCTGCGCGGCGAACGCCTCCGGCCGGAACTGACAGCCGGTCAGCGCGTTCGTAATGTCCTGGATGGGCCGGGTCGCCATGAAATCGCCGTAGATCGTCAGCGCCTGCGTGACGCCCTGCGATACCTCCGCCCGGATCTCCAGCCCGCCGCCCGGCCAGCGCTGCTTGCTGGTCATGTTATAGCGCGGCGACTTGCCGTAGGTCCATTCCCACGTGTCGTATTTTTCCTCTTTCAGCTTCCGTACCTGCCGGAGCTCGTTCTCCGTCAATCTGTCCTTCCGGACATCGGCACTGCTGAGCGCCCGCGTGAGGTAGGCCCAGAAGTCCGGCAGCGTCATATCCTCCTTCAAAAACGAGCGGATATTGCCGATACGGCTGCGGACGGATTTGCGGCCCTTGGACTGGTACTTGGCCGGGTCGACGTTCAGCGCGCCCGCGACCATGTCCGGGTTGGAATCGAACAGCAGCGTTCCGTGGTGCAGGATGCGGCTTTTGAACACGCGCTGCGCCGTGCCGGATACCTTGCGGCCCTCCACGAGAATATCGTTGCGGCCGGAGGCCTCGGCCTGCAGGCCGAGCGCGCAGAGCGCGTCCACGACCGGGCGCGTGAACCGTTCGAGGTGCAGCGAGCCTTCCTCGTCGTCGGTGATGAAGGAATAGTTCAGATTGCCGAGATCATGATAGACCGCGCCGCCGCCCGTCGTGCGCCGCACGACGTGGATGTGATGCTCGTCGACGAACGCGCGGTTGATCTCCGCCGCCGTGTTCTGGTTCTGGCCGACCACGATGGTGTTGTCGTTCTGCCAGAGGATGAGATAGTCTCCCTCGCATCGGTTTGTCAGAACATATTCTTCAAAGGCGAGATTATAGGCCGGGTCTGTCGAGCCGGTTTCGAGATAGTGAACGACCTGTTCCATAGCTGCTCCTCTTTTTACGCTGCGGCGGCAGACGCCATGTCTGCCGCCGCCTGGAATTTGACGCTTACGCTTCGAACCTGTAGCGCAGAACGGGATTTCGTGCCGCGCCGACCTCGTCGAGACGGCGGACCGGCGTTGTATGCGGCGCGGTATGCAGGGCTCCCGGATCGGTGTAAGCCATGTCATAGAGCCTGCAATAGATCCCGCAGACCTCGTCCATGAGCTGCTTGCTCTCCGTCTCGCAGGGCTCGACCATGAGCGCCTCGTGGACAATCAGCGGGAAATACATGGTGGGCGGATGGAGATCGAAGTCCAGCATACCCTTGGCAATGTCCAGCGCGGAAACGCCCGTCTCGTGATGCAGGCGGGTCAGGCTCATGACGAACTCGTGCATGCAGGGCCCGTCATACGCCATGTCGAATTTCTCCTTCAGGCACGCCATCATGTAGTTGGCGTTCAGAACGGCATTTTTTGCCGCCTCGGAGATGCCTTCCTTACCGAGCGTACACACGTAGGTCAGCGCCTTGACGCAGACGGTAAAGTTGCCGTAGAATAGCTTGACGCGGCCGATCGACTTTTCCGGATATTCGAAGCCGAATTTCCCGCTCTGTTCCACGACCAGCGGGCCAGGCATGTATTTTCGCAGAAACGCCTTGCAGCCGACTGCGCCCGCGCCGGGGCCTCCACCGCCATGCGGCGTGGCGAAGGTTTTGTGCAGGTTCGAGTGGATGCAGTCGAAGCCCATATCGCCGGGACGTACCACACCCATGACTGCGTTGAGATTCGCCCCGTCATAATAACACAAACCGCCCGCGTTGTGAACTATTTTTGTGATTTCGAGAATATTCGGGTCAAACAGGCCGACGGTATTCGGGTTCGTGAGCATCAGGCCGGCGGTATCGGGGCCGACAGCGGCACGCAGCGCGTCGAGATCGACGCCGCCCTTGTCGTTGGAGGCGATATTCACGACCTGATAGCCGCACATGGCTGCCGTCGCGGGATTTGTTCCGTGCGCGGAGTCGGGCACGATGATCTTCGTCCTGGCCGTGTCGCCGCGGTCCGTGTGGTAGGCCTTGATGAGCAGCACGCCGGTAAACTCGCCGTGCGCGCCCGCCGCGGGCTGGAACGTGACGGCGTCCATGCCGAACACCTCGCCGAGCTCCGTGCCAAGGATATGCAGCGCCTCCAGCGCGCCCTGCGCCGTTTCCTCCGGCTGCAGCGGGTGCAGCTTCGTAAAGCCGGGCAGGGATGCCATCTCCTCGTCGATCTTCGGGTTATACTTCATCGTGCAGGAGCCGAGCGGGTAGAACCCGTCGTTCACGCCGTGGATCTGCCTGCACAGGGCCGTATAATGCCGGGTCAGCTCGTTTTCGCTCACGTGCGGCAGGTGCAGGGGCGCCGTGCGCTCGGCGGAGAGCTGATATTCCGGGACGTCGCAGGCGGGGAGAAGATGCAGGCAATGGCCTTCCGCGCCCTGCTCAAAAATCAGCTTCATGCGTGCAGCACCTCCTTTACGGTCGCAATGGTCTCGTCAAGCTTCTCCTTGGACACCAGCTCCGTGACGCACCAGAGAATGCCGCCGTCCACCTCCGCGCCGCCGAGAATGTCCTTCTCCGCCAGCGCGTCGAGGATCCTTCTGCGGCAGTCCGGGCAGGCCGTCTCGGTGACGAATTCATGGAAGAATTCACCGGAATATTTGAGCCTGCATCCGATCTTTTCAAGTCCGGCCGCCAGATAGTGCGCCTTGGAGATACAGAGCCTTGCGCACTGCTTCATCCCCGCTTCGCCCATGGCCGCCAGATAGACGCCTGCCGTAAAGGCGCACAGCGCCTGATTCGAGCAGATATTGGACGAAGCCTTTTCACGGCGGATGTGCTGCTCACGTGCCGAGAGCGTCAGGACATAGCCGGTTTTGCCGTCCACGTCCTTCGTCTGGCCGACGATGCGGCCCGGGAGCTTGCGCATCAGCGCGCCCGTCGTGGCCATAAAGCCGAGATACGGGCCGCCGAACGCGGTGTCAAGGCCGAGGGGCTGACCGTCGCCGACGGCGATATCCGCGCCCAGCTCGCGTGGCGTGGGCAGCAGCGCGCAGGCAATGGGGTTGACGCCCATAACGAATTTTGCCCCTGCCGCATGCGCAATCTCGCCAAGAAGCGCCGCGTCCTCGATCTGGCCGAAGAAATTCGGCTGCTGGAGATAGAAGCAGGCGGCGTCTGCGCCGAGGGCCGCTTTCAGGGCCTCCGCGTCCGTTCTGCCGTCTTTGGCCGGGACGACGTGCAGCTCTGTATTGGATGCGAAGCAGTAGGTCTTCATGACCTCAATGACCTGCGGGTTCGTGGCCGCAGAGACGTAAGCGACGGTGCGCTTCCGATCCTTGCACATGGGGATCGTCTCGGCGGCGGCTGTCGCGCCGTCATAGTGCGAGGCGTTGGCGACATCCATGCCGGTCAGCTCGCAGATCATGGTCTGGAATTCGAACGTCCCCTGCAATACGCCCTGGCTGATCTCCGCCTGATAGGGGGTATAGCACGTCACAAGCTCCTCACGGGACGTGACGGACTTCACGACGGCGGGAATGAAATGACGGTAGCTGCCCGCGCCGCGCAGAACGGTCCTGAAGACCCGGTTCTTTTCGGCCAGTGCGGTCATCCGTTCGCGCACCTCCAGCTCGCTCAGACCGGCGGGCAGGTCGAGCCCGTCCTGCAGGAGCATTTCCCGCGGCACAGCCGCGTAAAGCTCCTCCATCGATTCGACGCCGATCTTCGACAGCATCTGCTCCCGTTCCGCCGCAGTGGTAGGAACATAGGAGCCCATCAATGTTCCTCCTTCGTGAACGCCTCATAATCCTCCGCGTCCAGCAGCTCGGCAAAATCGGTGATATCTTCGACCTTGAAGATCCATGCGCCGTAGGGATCGGAGTTCAGCAGCTCCGGCGCGTCGTCGAGCGCTTCGTTGACCTCGGCGATCCTGCCGCTCACGGGGCTCATGACGTCGGAGACCGCCTTGACGGACTCCACGTCGCAGGCCGTCTCACCGGCGACGACATCGTCTCCGGCAACGGGCAGATTGACATAGACAAGGTCGCCCAGCTCGCTCTGCGCAAAGTCGGAAATGCCGACCAGCGCGGTGGTGTCGTCCAGCATCTTGACCCATTCATGGTCGCGGGAATACTTCAGTTCAGCGGGGAAATTCATAAAGTTGTCCTCCATTCCGTTTTTTCAGATCGTTTCCGTATTGTATCGCCGCCGCGGCGGTTATTCAAAGGCCGGTCGCCTGCGCGAAGCGCTGAAGCAGTTCTTCCGTCTGCGCGTCAGAGAAGCAGAAACGCATGTCGGTATGGCCCGCGCGCAGCTGTTTGACCTCCTCCTTGACGCAGGCATTATGCAGGACGCATTCGGCGATCAGGTGCGCCAGCTGCGCAAATTCGTCTTTGCCGAAACCGAAGCGCGTCATTTCGTTCACACCCATGCGCAGTGCGCCGGAGGCGGAGAAGCCCTCCTCCTCGGGCGTCGCCTGATAGTTGCAGATGATGTTGTTGGCCTCCAGCCGCTCGGCAATCTCCGGGCCGCGCGCATAGCCGACCTTGACGATGACCTGATGCGTCTCCGTGTAATCCATCTTCGGATCGCCCGCGACGTCGAGTCCCTCGTAGGCCAGGCACCGTGCGAAGTGCTTCGCGTTTTCCATGACGGCCTTCTGGTATTCGTCCCTGAACGCATTCATTTCATACGCTGCCATGAGCTGACCGAGCAGCGTGCCCAGATGGTGGTTCGAGACGCTGCCGGGGAAGGCGCGCGTTTCGATCGTCTCCCACAGGCCCCACTTGAGGTCCTCGGGCTGATAGTTCACGCCGATGACGCCGCGCTGCGCGCCGAAGAAGGTCTTGTGCGTCGAGCCGGTGACGATCTCCGCGCCCTCTTCAAACGGATTCTGGAAGTGGTCGCCGATCAGACCGAGCACGTGCGCCATATCATACATAATGGTAGTTCGGATGCCCTGCTCGTCTACAAATCTCCGGATTTCGGCGACCGGTTCCTTATAAAGAACCATGGATTTGCCGAAGATGATGAGCTCGGGCTTATACTGCGCGAGGAGCAGCTTCGTCTTCTCGACGTCGATCTGATAGGGGTTCTCCTCGCAGACCGGGAAGTTCACGACCATCTGCTTTTCCGTCACGGGGTCGATGGCGACATAGTCGTGGAACGCGCCCATCGGCTGCGCGGAGAGATGGCCGCCGCGGACGATGTGGTTGTTCATGACCCAGCCGAGCCGCTGCGGGGTGCGCTTGCGGTCGACGCGGTTCTTGAAGTCCATCATGGCGGAGAAAACCGCAGTGTTGGACATCTGGCCGGAGGTCACGCGCGTCTCGACCTGCGATGCGCCGAGGAATTTCTTCATTTCCTCGACCAGCATGGCCTCGACGGAGGCAATGAAGCCGGTGCCCTGATAATAGAAGATCTCCGCGTCATAGAACGCCTTCTGCTTCTTATGCTCGGCGTAGCGGTTGGCCGGGTCGGAGGCCGAGAGCATCCGGACGGCCCGGGACTGCGTGTTCTCGGACGGGATGAGGTTGATGCACTCGTTCTGCCGCCAGATATGGTTCCGCTCCGCCGCGGCAAAGAGGTTCCGTACCTTTTCCGCGTAGGAATCCTGACTGGGCGCGGCAGCTTCCGGCTTTACGCCGGGCAGAATGGGACGGACATAGGGGGCCGCGTCCTGCCGGATATGATAGCCGACGACCTTTGCCGGCTGCCGCTTGCCGCGGATGTCGATCTCGATATCAAAGTCCTGACAGACGCGGCTGTCCATGTAGGCAAGGCCGATGGAGCGCTTGCCTGTCTCGTCCGTGAAGACCGTGTCAAGACCCTCGCCGGTTGTTTTATAGTACGGGATCATCGTGCCGGAGGTCACGTAGCCGATCTGCCTGCCCCCGGCCCATGCGTCCTTGCAATAGACCGGGAAGCCCTTGCGCAGGACGCCTCTGCCCTCGAGATAGACCGGCTGGATGCGGTACGGCAGGTCGGCAAGCGCAGAATAGTCGCGGTTCATGATCTTCTTGAACGCCTCAAACTGTTTTCTGAGCGCCTCCCGGCCGATGAAATCGCCCTTTTCCGGCGCGAAGGAGACCGCGAATTTTGCCAGAGGTACCGCGTAGATGGGAATCTCGCCGCCCAGCTCGCATTCGCCCAGTTCATGGCCGTAGAGCGGCAGCGCGGCCTCCATGCGCGTCGTGTCGCGCGCGCCGAGACCCGTTGGCTTCGCGCCGAGCGCGATCAGCCGGTCCCAGAAATACCGGGCGTCGGCCGAACGGCAGTACAGCTCATAGCCGATGGGCTCGCCGGTGTAGCCGGTCTTCGCGATGCGGACGGGCTTTCCCTCCATTTCGAGCGTGCCGAGCGCATTCTTGACGTTTTCCGCCGTCAGCTGCCGACCGCCCGCGAGGGTCATGAGGATTTTTTTGGACTCCGGGCCCTGCACGGCGATGGCCGCGTATTGATCCGAAACGTTTGTCAGTCTGACGTCGAACCGCTCCGCCTGCTTTTTAAGGTGCGCCCAGTCCTTGTCGATGTTGCCCGCGTTGACGACAAGGAAATATCTGTCTTTCTCAAAGCGGTAGAGGTACGCATCGTCGACGGCGCAGCCGTTCTCGTCCGGGATGATGCAGTACTGCGCCTGATTGAGATCGAGCGCGAGCACGTTGCTGGACAGGACATACTGCAAAAATGCGGCCATGTCTGGCCCCTCGACGTCGATACGGCCCATGTGGGAGACGTCGAAGATGCCGCAGTGCCTGCGGCAGAAGAGATGCTCCGCGACAATGCCATCCGGGTACTGGATGGGCATATCCCAGCCGCCGAAGTCAACCATCGTCGCGCCGGCGTCAAGGTGCGCCTGATAGAGTACGGTTCGTTTCAGTTCGCTCATGTGTTACCTCCCTTTTCTTATCACCGTGTCCCGCAGACTGTGTGACTGCGGATACGCGGTATGCTGATAATTCCGATCCTCGCGCGGCTGTGTCAGAACCTCCAGCCGGTCCTGCTCCTGCAGGCGGCGGAAGATCCGAATCCACGCGCATTCGTTTTCGGGGTTTACCTCACAGCGGCCGTTTCTCTGCCCGCCGCAGGGCCCGTGCACCAGAGATTTCGCGCACTGCGTCACGGGACAGATCCCGGCGGTTTTGTCCAGCATGCAGTCGCCGCACATCCTGCACGCCTCGCGGAACACGCCCGCCCGCTCGATCTGGCCGAGGAAGAGCGTGTCGTTTGCGGGAAAAACCGGGATCTTTACGTTGTCTGCGACGGTCTGCACGCCGTCGCCGCAGGCCAGACCGACGATTGCCTCCGCCCCGCATTCGCGCAGCGGCTTCAGATCGCGCCTGACCAGCAGCATATGGCAGCATTCCTCCGGCAGCGCCGTTCCCACGACCGCAAAGCCGTTCTCCTCCAGAAACTGCCGCATCTGCCCGAGCTCCTTCTCGCCGCCGGTCTGGCAGGCCGCGGCGCAGCTGCCGCAGCCGACCAGCGCGACGCGCCGGAAGCTCCTCAGCATGGCCAGCAGCGCCTCGGGCGGCTTTTTCTTCGTGATAATCATAGGATATTCTCCTCTCATCAAAAAAACAGAGCGCGCCGCTATCGGCGCGCTCTGTATCATGACCTGAAAGATTCTCCCGGCAGCCGGGATTGCTTCTTCGGCGCTGCGGATGCAGCTTTCCAGAGTTCCGTCCGCGATCAGTTCTGTTACCTGAGAGTTCCTTGCGCGAGCCCCTTCGGTGGTATGCCTGACATACGCTCTCCTGACCGCCTCATCCGGCGATATGCACTTGTGAAGCTTAACTGTCTTCCATTTCAGGATACTATGTTTTTTCACAAAACGCAAGCCAAATTTTTCGTTCGTTTTTTATGCACAACGTCAGTTTTTCTCCATCTTCCCATTGACAATCCGGAATTCTTTGCTACGATGAAAGCAGCTGCGAATCCGCAGGCAGCTCCCTACAACTTAAGAGAACTGCCAGAAACAGAAAGGACATTTATTTATGACACTTCGGGAAGACGCTGATCGGATCGTACGCGCTTCTATTCGCGCCGTGCAGCCGGAGGCTGCTGTACAGCGGGCGCTGGAGGGCTTTTCCTGCGCCGGGCGCATAGTGCTGGCCGCGATCGGCAAAGCGGCCTGGCCCATGGCAGACGCCGCGTGGCGCGCGATGGGGGATAAGATCTGCGCAGGCATCGTCGTCACAAAATATCACCACAGCCGGGGCCCCATCGGTCCGCTGCGGATTTTTGAAGCCGGGCACCCGCTCCCGGATGAAAACAGCGTGCGTGCCGCGCGCGAGGTTCTCCGGCGGACGGAGGGGCGGACGGAGCGCGACTGTGTGCTGTTTCTCGTCTCAGGCGGCGGCTCGGCGCTGTTTGAGTCGCCGCTGCTCCCGCTTGCGGAGCTGGAGGATGTGACGCAGCAGCTGCTTGCCTGCGGCGCGGACATTGTGGAGATCAACACCATCCGCAAACGGCTGTCCGCCGTCAAGGGCGGCAGGTTCGCGATGCACTGCGCGCCCGCGTCCGTTTTTTCCGTTATCCTGTCGGATATCATCGGCGACCCGCTGGATATGATCGCCTCGGGCCCTGCCTATCCTGACGGCAGCACCTGCCGTCAGGCGCAGGCTATCGCGGAGAAATACCGGCTGCGCCTGTCAGACGCGGCAAGGGCCTGTCTCGCGCAGGAAACGCCGAAAACGCTGCCGAACGTCACGTCCCATGTGACCGGCAGCGTCCGGGCGCTCTGCGCTGCCGCCGAACAGGAGGCGCGGGAGCTTGGCTATTCGTGCGTCCTTCTGACTGACTGCCTCTGCTGTGAGGCGCGGGAGGCGGGCCGCTTCCTGTCCGCCGTTGCGCGTACCCACGCGGGTACAGACCGTCCGCTGGCCTTTCTGGCCGGGGGAGAGACAGTTGTACACCTGACCGGCCATGGGCGCGGCGGGCGCAATCAGGAGCTGGCGCTTGCCGCGGCGGAGGGCCTCGCCGGTCTGCCGCGGGCCGCGGTCTTTTCCTTCGGCTCCGACGGAACGGACGGCCCGACGGACGCGGCGGGCGGCTATGTCGATCAGGACAGCCTCGCAGCGCTTCGCACCGCGGGGACAGACCCCGGCGAAGCGCTGCGGCAAAACGACGCCTATCCCGCGCTCGCGTCGATCGGCGGTCTGATTATGACTGGCCCGACCGGCACAAATGTCAACGATCTGGCCGTTGTTCTGCTTGGCCGCTGACGGCCTGTGCAAAAAACGCCCGCTGCCGTCTGGCAGCGGGCGTATGCGATATCAGATCTTAGTGACCGGCGTTCATCTGTGCGGCGACTTCTGCGGCGAAGTCTTCCTGCTTCTTCTCGATGCCCTCGCCCTTTTCGAAGCGAACGGCGTCGACGAACGTGACCTTGCCGCCCAGAGCCTTG
>CADBOK010000069.1 GCA_902796245.1 Oscillospiraceae bacterium
ACTGCAAAGCTATCACGCAGGATGGACAAAAGCAGAAGAACAATTCCTCCAAGATCAATGGGGTGTCATGTCAATCCCCGCGATTGCGAAGCGTCTTAACCGCTCCGTTGAGGCTGTCATCGTACGGAAAAACAGACTGGGACTTGGCCCGGTTCTGTTCGGCGGCGACTACATATCCATGAATCAGCTTATAATCGCCGTTTGCGGCAGCAATGCCGGTGGGAACTATAAGCTGAAAAGCTGGGTTGAGAACCGTGGCCTCCCGATTCACACAAAGCGCGTCAATCAGAACAGTTTTCGTGTCATTCGGCTCAATGAGTTTTGGAAATGGGCAGAACAGCACCGCTCGTTCATTGATTTTTCCAAAATGGAGCCGTTGGCGCTGGGCGAGGAGCCTGCATGGGTAGCCGAGCAGCGCAAGAAGGACTTTCAGGCATTTGCCATCCAGCGGAAAGACCCATGGACACCCGATGAAGACGCGCGGCTGAAAATGCTGCTTCAGCAGCATCGGTACGGATACGCTGAGCTTTCCGATATGCTGCGTCGCTCGGCCGGCGCGATCCAGCGCCGATGCAACGACCTCGGCCTGAAAGAGCGGCCGGTCAAAGCCGACAATCATGGTTCATCCGCAGCTTGGACACAGACCGACTTCGATGTGCTGGCAGACGGAATCCGAAAAGGCAACAGCTACACCGCCATTGGCAAGGCACTCGGCAAATCCGAAAAAGCCGTGCGCGGGAAAGTTTATTTCGTCTATCTGACCGAGAATCAGGACAAAGTACGCGCCATGCTCAAAGATCAGCCTTGGGGTTATGGCGCGCCAGACCCGACCGTAAAGCAGGCGGTACACCTGTCCAGAACGCGAACAGAAACCCTGCAAACACTTGAAATGCTCTGCTCAGTGCTCCGCAAGCGCATCAACGACATTGACGATAATCCCTACTGGCAGCGGCTCATGTGCGCAAACTGGGATGAAGTCAAGGGTTGCAATCTCTGTGCCAACTGCGACGAATGCACCGAGTTCCGCAGAATCCCACCACAGCATTGCGCCCGGTGCGGCCGTTCTTTTATCGAGCGCAAAGAAAATACCTTCTGCCCGGCCTGCCGGCTGGCGCGGAAGAAAAAAGCGCAGCGGCATTGGTGCCGCGTAAACGGAGCGCAGACGCGCCCATAACCGAAAGGAGATTCACAAATGCCTCAAATCGTAAATATCGCAATTGACCATCTTTTCCCACACTCTGACAATCCGCGCAAGGATCTCGGTGATCTGTCGGAGCTTGCCGCAAGCATCAAAGCCAGCGGCGTTCTGCAGAACCTGACGGTCGTTCCGGATGAACCGGACAACACCGATACGGACTACACCATCATCATCGGTCATCGTCGTTACGCTGCCGCGAAGATCGCTGGTCTGACCGAATTGCCCTGCATTGTGGTCGAAATGTCCGAGCGCGAGCAGCTTCAGACCATGCTTGTTGAGAATATGCAGCGCAGCGATTTGACCGTCTATGAGCAGGCGCAAGGCTTCCAGATGATGCTCAACATGGGCGATTCCGTAGCTGAAATCGCCGAAAAATCCGGCTTCTCTCAGACCACCATTCGCCGCCGTGTAAAACTGCTTGACCTCGACCGGCAGAAATTCCAGAAAGCTGAATCCCGCGGTGCGACGCTCAACGATTATCTGGAGCTTGACAAGCTGGACAGTCCCGAAGACAAGAACAAGGCCCTTGACGCCATCGGCACAGCGAATTTCAACAGCGTTCTGAAAAGTCTGATTTCCGAGCAGGAAATCCGAAAGAAATTTGCTGAATGGACTGAAATTGCAGACAAGTTTGCATATCAGATTGAAAGAACCGGCGAGTTCAACGGTCAAAACGTCGGTATGGTCTATTGCGACGGGTATCACCGCTGGGATTTGAAAAGAGAAATGACCGTGCCGGAGGACGCTAACGACGTTCGTTACTTCTACAGGACAGATTCGTCCGGAATCACACTCTACAAGGAACGTCGGGAATCGCAGCAGCCAGACCCCGAAGCCGAAGCCCGCGAGGAACGGCGCCGCAGAGACGAACAGGCCGAAAATGAATTTGCGGAAGCCGCGGAGGCCCATTTTGAACTGCGCAAGGATTTCATCAAAGAGCTTCCGAACAGCGTATTCAAACAGCACATGAAGGAAATCTCTTTGTTCTGCGTGGCAACAACAGAGTCAATCGATGGTGGCTACTGCAATTCCATCAACCCTCGGTTCTGCGCCCAGCTCCTCGGCATGAGACTTTCGCCAGACGATGAAAACGAAGATTTTTGCGACATGGGCTTTGTCCGCAGCGCGGCGGAAGCCCAGCCGGAAAAGCTGATTTTCTGCTGCTGCTATTCTGCCCTCGATGACGAAGACAGGAGCTATTACCGGCGCGTGTGGAACATGAACCACTACGAATATGAGCCTTGCGAAAATTCGGACTTAGATCACATCTATGAAATCCTCGAAACGCTCGGCTATGAAAAGTCAGACGATGAAGAAGAAATGGCCGAAGGTACGCACCGGCTCTTTGACACATACGGTGCGCAGCCGGACAAAACTACGGAGGATTCCGATGATGAGTGATGTTTTGACCGAAATGTGCGTTCTGGGTGGCTGTGCCACCCACCGCACCGTCACCGATGACTGCAAGCGTTGTGGGAATTATCGGGCGGAGATCGAACGCCGCCGCACACTCCCTTTGACGGACGGTGCTGATGGTCTGAAACGCAAGAACGTTTCCAGCGATGGGCGAACGCTCCCAGCGAACGAATACATCGACAAGCGCGGCTGGCGCTACAAAGTCCAGTCCGGCATCGGGCAGAACACATACAAAGCCAAGTTTCTGCGCCCGGACAGGAACAGCACAAGCGGCTGGCACGGCTACTCGCACCTTCCGTGGCGAAATACGTTCGATGAAGCACAGGCAGATCTGGACGATCTTGCCGCCGCGAAAGGATGGGCAATAATATGAAATCTGTGATTATCAGTATCAAGCCGACATGGTGTGCGAAAATCGCCAGTGGAGAAAAGACCATCGAAGTCCGCAGAACGCGCCCGAAACTTGACGTTCCGTTTCTCTGCCACATCTACTGCACCAGCGTGAAATCCATGCCGCTTGACCCATATGTGAAGCTCCACAGCCAGACCGGCGGCGCAGTTGATGAGTGGAGCGGCAAAGTGTTCGGCTCATTTATCTGTGACGCAATTTACGAAATCGGAGGCGATGCAATCCCGCCTGAGTTTGGGGAGAAAGCCTGCCTGCCGCTCGCAGATATTCACAAGTACGTTGGTCAGCACGGATATGGCTGGCAGATTTCTGAAATGCAGGTCTACGACAAGCCGCTGGAACTTGGCGAGCTTGGAATCACGCACCCGCCCCAGAGCTGGTGCTATGTGGAAGAAAAGGAGGCAACTAATGTCAGCTTGTAAAGCGTGCATGGCGGCTATCGTCTGGATTAAGACACCAGCCGGGAAATCCATCCCCTGTGATGCTACCCCGCGCTACTACATCGAAAAGCCGCGCGTCGGCAGCAAGAAAATTGTCACCCCAAACGGGCAAGTGCTTTCGTGCGAATACACGGAAGACCCAGCCAAAGCAACCGGCGTGGGCTATGTGCCGCATTGGGCAACCTGCCCCTATGCTAGACAGTTCAGGAGGAAGCAGAATGGATAAGCTCATATGGTACGACAACGACGGCGGTATTATGTGCCGCCGCGGGTATGAGGTTGCATTGGCGCGGCTGGCTTCTTACGAAGCTACGGGTCTGATGCCAGAGCAGGTGGCAAACGCGAAAGCCATTATTGAATCCGCATTTGCGGATGATGCATCGAAAGCCGAGCGAATCAGGAAGCTAATAGCGGCTGATGATGAGGGGCGTGTGACGATTCTTCCCTGCCGGGGCGATGCAGACATTGCCCTCATGCGAAACGGCATCGCTTTCAAGCCAGACCACTGGAACATTCATCTGACCGCGTTTGCGGAGAATCAGCCAACGCCGAGCGGAAAGAAGGTTGCCTTGTTCGATCTTAGCGAAGTTCAGGAATCAATGGAGGGCAGCACAGATGTCTAAGCCGAAAAAGCTGGGTATGCCGGGCGCCTATACCTCGAATGCCAGAGCTGATTTCCTGCGCCGCCCAAAATCGGCGGAACGTCGGAAATGGACTGTCGCAAGCGACGATCGACTGGCGCGTATGGAACAGAAACGGATGGAACGTGAAAAGGAGACTATGAACTATGACCAGAAAACGCGCAGTTAAGCTGCTGATGGCTCGCGGATATAGCCGCAACCGCGCAAACGGGCTGATGTGGAACAAGGCACCCGGCGACAGCAATTTCCAAGCATACAACGCATATCTGCGTTGTGAGAGAATCTGCGATGCATTTGACCGGCTCTCAAGCTGCTTTTACAATTATGGTGCTTCTGCGGACGTTCTTGCCAAAGCTCTTTTCTCTTTTGGCAAGTCTTTGACCGGGAGGTGACGGCATGAAGCGAAAAAGAGCGTTAAAGATACTGATGGGCGCTGGCATGAGTAGAAACGACGCCAGCCGGTTCATCCGAGAACCTTTTGCAGTCGGGAACGATGCAAAAGTCTTCGTTGGCCTATACAGGATGGCGGTCAGGAAATCACGTGTACACGTCATGGCCGACGGTGACGAAACGTTCATACGTTTCATTCCAAAGAACGAGCAGCCTCATTGCTACTTTAACACGCACCTCGAATGCCCCGCAGACCGCGTTTGCACGATCTGCCGAAATCTCAATTCTCAAGGTAGGGGGTATTGCGATGCCGAGAACCGATGAATTGACCTGCCGATTTTGCGGTGCAGACAGTCGCTGCAAGATTGAGGAAGTATATCTGCGTCCAAGAACACCGCCCATGTTTTGCGTCAGGTGTTATAATTGCGGTAGAGCGGGCAAGCCGAAAGGCACAAAGAAAACCGCAATCCGGGCTTGGAAAAAAGCAAAGTAACGATGGAAAGGGGCGGCACACATGACTCTAGCGGAACTGAATGGGCATCTTGATCTTGTCCAGCAGCTTCAGAAAACGGAAGAACTGCTTCAGGGCTTGTGGAATGCTGCCGTTCCCGGGGCGCAGAAGCTGGATGGAATGCCGCACGCCTCCGGCGTCAATGACAAGGTCGGCGTCCTCGGCGCGGAGATCGCGGACATGGAGACGCAGCGCGACGCGCTGAAAGAACAGATTGCCAGAAGTGAGGAAACGATTGCTGTCTGGATCGCCGGAATCGAGGATAACACCACACGCCTTGTATTCCGGCTGCGTTTCATCCGAGGTATGCCGTGGAAGGTAGTTGCAAGTGTGCTTGGTGGGCGAAATTCCGAGGATGGTGTGAAGTCCATATGTTATCGCTTCCTCGAAACTTGCCCCTCCATGACGCGCGCTGACGCGCTGTGACGCTTGCAATCACCCCTAAGATGTGATTTCATGTAAACTGTAAAATTCCAAATCAAGCCGGGCGGCGCTCCTGATCGGGGCGCTGCTCATTTTATTCGGAAGGAGGACTTGCCTCCACGATGCTCCTTGCGTGGAGGATGGCTCGGACCTGCGGCGTATCGCCAACGCTGCCGGCTGCGGGTACATCGAAAAAAAGGAGGAAACCCTATGTTGCTCACATGAGCGGCGCGGGGTCAGCAGCAATGATCTACTTGCAAAACAACGTATTCGATGAAGCATTGGAACGGCTGCGGATGATCTTCGACGGCCACGACGATGTGATCGTCAGCATGTCCGGCGGCAAGGACAGTACAGTTCTTTTCCGCATGGCGCTTATGGTTGCGCAGGAGCGCGGGCGTCTGCCGCTCAAGGTATTCTGGCTCGATCAGGAAGCTGAGTGGCAAGCGACGGTGGACTATATGCAGCACATCATGGAGCTGCCGGAAGTCACGCCGTACTGGTATCAGATCCCCTTTGAATTCACAAACACGCTCTCCCCGGAGAAGAATTTCATCAGTGTTTGGAATCCGGAGGACAAAGCGATCTGGATTCACCCGCAGCACCCGCTCTCCATCAAGGAAAACCCCAGCAGCGAAAACCGATTCCATGAGCTTGTCAACGTCCTCCCGTCCTACTGCACCGATTCTGAGAATTGTGCCGTGCTGGTGGGAATGCGCATGACGGAAAGCCTGAACCGGCGCGTTGCTATCACGCAGCATGAAGCCCGATACAAAGGCGTGACGTGGTGCAAGAAGAAAGTTGGCAGGTGTCAGGTGTTCTGGCCGATCTACGATTTCACCAACGATGACATCTGGACAGCCATTGCCAAGAATCACTGGGCGTACAATCGCGTCTACGATCTGCAATACCAGTGGGGCTTGGCCAAGGAGGCCATGCGCGTCTCAGCGCTCATCCACGAAACCGCCTGGCACTCGATTGAAATGCTGCAGGAGTTTGAGCCGGACACCTACAACAAGTTCATCCGTCGCGTATCTGGCGTCGGTACATTCGCCCATACCTTTGACAGCGGCGACATCATCCCGCGCCAGCTCCCCTTTGCATTCCGTTCGTGGCAGGAATACCGCGACTATCTGCTTGTCAATATCGTGAAGCCCGAATACCACGAGCTGTTCCGAAACCGCTGGAAGAATCAGACCGGAGACGAATGGTATCGTGTCCATGTCAAAGAGATCGTCCTGAATGATATTGATGGCACGAACAACGCAAATGCCCGCTCCCGTTTCCGCATCCGGGAAAAGGCTCCCACCTATCGCAAACGCGACGCCGCGCAGTTTGAGCAATATATGGGCAGCAAGAAATGATTTCAGATCAGCCCATTCATCAGGTCGAGTGGATACCCATTGAAAAGGTCCACGCAAACGACTACAACCCCAACAGTGTCGCCACGCAGGAGATGAAGCTGCTTTATCGCTCCGTCAAAGTGGACGGCTACACGCAGCCCGTCGTTACCATCTACGACGAAAAGAAAGACCGGTATGTTATCGTCGACGGCTTCCACCGATACAGCATCATGCGCAGATTCAAAGACATCTACGCTTCATGCGAGGGGAAGCTGCCCTGTGTTGTGCTTCATGGCAAGACCATGAATGATCTCATGGCCTCGACCGTTCGGCACAACCGCGCCAGAGGCAAGCACTCCATTAACGGTATGTCCAATATCGTCATGGAAATGCTGATGAACGGCGCGACCGACCTGCAGGTCTGCAATGAGCTTGGCTTGGAGCCGGAAGAACTGGTGCGTCTCAAGCACATCACCGGCTATGCAAAGCTCTACGAAAACAATTCATTCACACGCGCTGCGATCTCCGAGAATCAGGCGCGTCAGCTTCAGAAGTATCGAAAGGAGGCTGGCACTGATGGAGATTGTTAATCAGATCGTGATGAAGAAGATCTCCGAGGTCAAGCCCTATGTCCGCAATCCTCGGAAGAACGATAAGACCGTCAACCTGCTTGTCGAGATCATCCCGAAGGTTGGCTTCAATGTGCCGCTGGTCATTGACCGCAACGGCATCATCGTCAAAGGCCACGCCCGTTATGCCGCTGCCATTCGGCTCGGCATGGAGGAAGTACCCTGCGTCGTAACAGACGCCGACGAAGAAACGATCAAGCTCGACCGTCTGGCCGACAACCGCATTTCTGAATTCTCCGAGTGGATCAACGATGAGCTGCTCCACGAGATTGATATGCTCAACCTTGACTTCGACTTCGATCTTGAATCCCTCGGCTTCCCAGCTCCCAGCGACGATTTTGACGCCGACGCTCTTTTTGATGATGGGGTGGTCGGTGAATCCGAAGAAGACCGTCGCGCCAGATACCAAGCCTATCTGGATAACGCCGCAAAGGAAGAAGCACAGAATGTTGCAATCACCACGCAGGAGCAGGTAGACCGCGCCAAAGCGTCCGCTCTGAGCGTGGCCGAGAAGCCGCCCAAGTATGCCAAGGTTGTTTGTGAGCATTGCGGCCACGTCATGTTCATCAAGGAGGGCGATGCAGTTTTCTCCACCGAACAATCGTAGCCCCCGGTAATTATTCGTAAGGGCTGGGTGGGTATGCAGCCAATCCCCGGTCAAATCCGTACAGATGTGAGGCGATAAACGATGCAAGAACAAGAGAAGATTCCTGTCTGGGTGCAGATCGTCAATGGAAAGACGGTGTGCATCTGCCATCGAGGGCGCAAAGGCTGCAAGAAGCCCTGCGAGAAGGACGTTGTCACGCGCGATAAGTTTGCTGGGTGGCAGGGTATCATGCGTCGTGATCGATTCGGCCGCTGAAAAGGTACTGTCGGGAGGGGGCGGCATCTGTTGCGGGCTCGACGACCCCATTTTTCGCCTAGTTAGTTTCCTGTTTTTCTGGTAATTTCGTTACGATTACCGCTGGAATATGTGCTGGTATCGAGGCAGATACCGCGCATTTTTCATACCACGGCGCGGGTGAGGCATACCGCGCCGACCTCCTAATGTTCATATGGTCACATCGGGGTAAGGACCACGCCCGTGCAGCACGGGTGCCGCGGTGGAATTCCGCTGAGCCCCATCCGAAAAAGCGTGAAAGGAGTTTGCTATATGGCTGAAACAAAAGCGAAGATCGATGCCGAAGCGGAAGTCAGCACGACGGAGCTTGCCGCGATCCTCGGCGTGACGGCGCGGCGTGTGCAGCAGATGGCGCAGGATGGAACGATCGTTCCGGTGCGGCGCGGTTACTTCCAGCTCGGCGACGCGGTTCAGCGATATATCAACTTCCTTTCCAAACCGCAGATCAGCGAGGCCGAACAGAAGCTGGAAACAGCGAAGCGGCAGTCCGAAGCGCAGCTCAAGCTCTCCAAAGCTCAGCTCGCGAAGATGGAGGTCGAGGAGCTGAAAGGCAAGCTGCACCGCTCAGAAGATGTGGAGGGCTTCACGGAAGTTCTGATCTACACCATCCGCGCTGCGCTGCTATCGCTTCCGGGGCGGCTGTCGGTTGATGTAACCGCCGCGCAAAGCCCGGCTGAGGCTGCCGAGATCATCCGCAAGGAAATCCATAAGGTCATGCGCGAGCTGGCTGCGTATCACTACGACCCTGAGAAATACGCTGAGAAAGTAAACGAGCGGCGCGACTGGAGCAATGCGGGGCGCAGCTATGACGAAGAATGAGGCAGCGGCCGATGCGCTGAAAAAAGCCGAAGCCGAACGCCAAGCCAA
>CADBOK010000070.1 GCA_902796245.1 Oscillospiraceae bacterium
CTGGCGGATAAAATGTCGCCTACCATGCGCTTTCTGGTCAGCGTATGTGTGTCGCGCGAATACGGAGAAAAGGTAAAGCCTTCCCTTGTGCGGCTTGCGGCAAGATACCCTTATTACACGGGCAGGATTGCGGAGATCCTCGGCTGCACCGACAAAGAGGTTGCGCCGTTCGTTCATCTGTCGATCCTTGCCATCAACAATTATATGATCTTTGCCGAGCGAGCGCTGTTTGACCCACAGATCGAAGCGGTCAAAAAAGAGCTTTCAAGGCTTGCAGAAAGAAAGGGGCGGAATGATCGATAGTTTACCATAAAGAGAAAATCACAAACGACTTCATAGTCAATCCATGCGCACAAACCGTTCCGTGGAGATGACCAAAGCAGAAAAGAATCATAGGAGGACAACATGAAAAAGATATTTGCAATTCTACTATCGCTGCTTACGCTGCTTTCCTGCGGGCTTCTTTCCGCCTGCTCTGCCAAAAAAACGCAGCCGGATACACCGGATACTGAAACCGTGTGGGAAACGGTCAGCGAGGCATACATCTATGCGTTCCCACTGGTGCTGACCGACGCAACCAAAACATTATCGACCAATACGGACGGAACCATGACTGGCCGTGCGCCCATCAATCAGTTCAACCATGCACAAAAGCTGGCGGACGCCTCTTTCCGCACCGTTGTGACGCCGAACGTCGATACCGTCTACTCTCAGGCGTGGCTTGACATCAGTGAAGAGCCTATGATCTTCGTTCTGCCGGAAACGGATCGCTTCTGCAACATACAGTTGCTGGATGCCTGGACGAACACTGCCGCCGTGCTGGACAAAGCGGGCGCTTATGCCATCGCGCTTCCCGGCTGGGAGGGCGAGCTGCCCGGCGGTGTGACGCGCGTGGACGTGCCCACCGCAACGGTGTGGTCGATCACCCGCACGGTGCTGTCCGGGAACGAGGATCTGCCCAATGTCTGTGCCATTCAGGAACAGATGCAGCTCCTGCCGCTTTCGGCTTATGTACAGGGAGGCGAGTATGCCGCACCGCAGGGAACATATAAAGAGGAAAATGACTTTGTTCCCGTGAGCAAGGTGCTTTCCATGACACCAGCAGAGTTTTTCAATACGGCGAACGCTCTGATGCAGGTCAACCCGCCCGCCGATGCGGATGAGGAACTGCTGAAGAAACTCTCCGCCATCAACGTGGGCGCGGGCAAGACCTTCGACGCCGCCCTCCTGGGCGAAGGAGCTGCCGAGCGCTGGACGCAGATGCTTCAGGGGCTTCGCGCCACGCTTGCCGCCGACGGCGCGAAGTATGCGCAGAAACTCGGTCAGTGGATCTATTACGGCAAGCCCATCGGCAACTTCGGCACGGAGTATACCTACCGCGCGATGGTAGCGCTGGTGGGGCTTGGCGCCAACACCGTGGACGTGGCGATCTATCCCAAGACAGCGGTGGATGAGACCGGCGCAGCGCTGACCGGAGAAAAGAAGTATACGCTCCACTTTGAAACCCTTCCTCCCACGCTGGAGGGCGGCTTCTGGTCCGTGACCGCCTACGGAGAGGATGATTTCCTCATTGACAATTCCATCGACCGCTACTGCATCAACGACCGCTCCGACTTCAAGCTGAATGCGGACGGCACATTGGATATTATCCTGTCCAAGGATGCACCGGAAGACACCTCTAACTGGCTGCCTGTTTCCGACGGGGAATTTCATCTGTTCATGCGGATCTATGTACCGGATATGACAGCACTGGATAGCTGGCAGCCACCTGTTATCCGCGAACAATAAGGAGATGGAAAAAGAATGGCTATGAAACGTATTGTAGCAATGCTTCTTACATCGGTACTATTGCTGTCCTGCGTCGGCTGTGCGCAGGATGGGCGCAAAGAGCCGGGTGCGGAAAAGGCAGACCTGGGTCTGACCGCCGAGGTCAAGCCCGCCACAGACTTTACGGCAAAGGCAAATGCCGCCGTCTACGATGAACTTGACTTCGATGATAAGCAGGAATATGAATTCGCCATCCGTGGACTGATCGACGCGCCGGAAACACTGGAACTAAAGGACGAGGATGGGACGATCCTCTGGAGTCAGGAAGCCTATGCGTTCCTGGACGATTATGAAAAAGCGCCTGACAGCGTAAATCCCAGCCTCTGGGAGAACACGAAGAACAACCATGCCTATGGTCTTTTTGAAGTGACGGATGGCATCTACCAGGTCCGCGGCTATGACATGGCAAATCTCACCGTTGTCAAGGGTGATACCGGCTGGATCGTCTTTGACACGCTGATGAGCGTGGAGTGCAGTCAGGCTGCCATGCAGCTGATCGAAAAGAATCTTGGTAAATTCCCGGTCAAGGCCGTCATCATCTCTCATTCCCACGCCGACCATTTTGGCGGCATCGCCGGCGTGATGGCGAAAGAGGATAAGGCAGACGAGACACTTTCTATTGAAGAACAGCTCGCCAGCGGCAAGATCCCCGTGATCACGCCTGTGGGCTTCACGGAGCACTCCGTGAAGGAAAATGTCTACGCCGGTAAGGGTATGGGCCGCCGCAGCAATTATCAGTATGGCGTCCTTCTGACCCCCGGCGTGACCGGCAAGCTGGCGCAGGGCATCGGCATGGGACAGTCCACCGGAACGGTCTCGTTCATGACGCCCAGCTATGAAATTACGCAGTCCGGCGAAAAGCTGACGATCGACGGTGTGGAGCTGGAGTTCCAGCTCACACCGGGTACGGAAGCGCCCGCCGAAATGAACACGTGGCTGCCCCAGTACAAGGCGCTTTGGATGGCGGAAAACTGCACCGGCACGCTCCACAATCTCTACACGCTGCGCGGCGCGGAGGTGCGCGACGGCGCGGCATGGGCAAGCTATATCACCGAGGCCATTTCCCTTTACGGCAAGGACGCGGAGGTCACCTTCCAGTCCCACAACTGGCCGCACTGGGGAAACAACGTGGTGAACGACTACATGGTCAACACGGCTGCCGTGTATAAGTTCATCAACGACCAGACGCTGACCTATATCAATCAGGGCTACACCAGTGACGAGATCTCCAACATGATCGAGCTGCCGGAGGCGCTCAATAAAATCTGGTACACCCGCCAGTACTACGGGACGGTCGCCCACAACGCCAAGGCGGTCTACCAGAAGTTCATGGGCTGGTATGACAGCAACCCTGTCAACCTGAACCCCCTCATGCCAAGCGACAGCGCAAAAAAATGGGTGGAGTACCTGGGGGATGTTGACAAGGTCCTGCAAATGGCAAAGGCGGATTTTGACAAGGGTGAATATCAGTGGGTCGCCGAGGTCACAAACACCATCGTCTTTGCCGACCCGACAAACACCGATGCGCGGCTTCTGTGCGCCGATGCACTGGAGCAGCTGGGGTATCAGGCGGAGTCCGGCCCGTGGCGCAACGAATATCTGACCGCCGCGCAGGAGCTGCGCCATGGAAACGCCAATTTCACCGCTTCCACCAAATCTACCGGCGACATGGTCAAGGCCCTCTCCGCGCCCATGCTGTTTGACTATATGGCCATTGTCATGGACAAGCAAGCGCTGGCTGACCGCGACTTCACCATGAACGTGATCCTGCCTGACGTGGGCGAACAGCACATGCTCCGCGTGAAGAATGGTGTGCTGCTGGTCTATGCGGATACATTGTCTGATGATGCGGACGTGTCTATTACCTGCCCGAAGAATGCGCTGTTTGCGATCCTGACCAACAATCAGGAAACGGTTGCAAAGGCCGTCAAGGTCGAGGGCAGCGCAGAGCTGCTGACGCTGATGATGGAGAATATGAACCAGATCCCGATCACCGGGGCCAACCCCTTCAACATCATCGAGCCGTAACGGCTTCGCGGGGCGGTCCGTGGGAAGACCGCCCCGCTCGAGAGAAAACAGCAAGATGCTTTCAACGCAAATCAAAAGCTGTCTGTTTCTGTTGGAAACAGACAGCTTTTGCAGCCTTACGGTTGCCCTGCACACCCGAATCTGTCAGCCAACAGTAAAAATAAGAATTACTTCCTTATCACTGTTAAGCCAATGGGTTCGGCAATTTTTTATTCTCAAAATTCTTAGGTAACTCCATAGATGAAATCGCGGTTGACAGAGGTTCGAACAGGGTTTGAACCTCTGCTTTTCCATTTTCAAGGGGATTTTTGCAGCCAGCGCCCTTTTTCAGAGGGCTGCGGCGGTGACGTGGGAATGGGACTTTGACCGGCAGGGCGTCCACGCTGGGCATTATTTCATGGAAAACTAAGGAATGAAGAACGGAACGGGGACAGGCCGTTTCCGATACTCGCCCGGATTGAGCCCGAATTCCCGGCAAAACGCCCGCGTAAAGGTGTCCACATTGGAAAAGCCCGCGTCGTAAGCCGCGTCAATGACTCTGGTATCCCCGCTGCGCAGCTGCTTTGCCGCCTGCGTGAGCCGGTATTTGCGGATATACTCCGCCGGACGCTTCCGCCAATCAAAAAAATTTTTCTGTAATGCAGCGCAGAAAACGCAGCGCCGGCCACGAAAAAACGTGGTCAGCGCTGCGTCTTTGCGTCTGGCTGATCGGGGATGTGTTTAGCTTCTGCCGCTGTGGACCATGCGGAAAAAGAGCCGGACATGGGTCCGGAGCTTCTGCAGGCATTCGCCCTCCCGCTCCGGCTGCCGGTCGCAGACGCCGATGAGCGTCAGCACCGGCGCGACATACAGCATGGCCAGCGCCTCCGGCTCCTCTGCCGCGATTTCTCCGGCTGCAATCAGCGCGCGGAAGATCCCGGCGTGATAGCGCACGACCCGCTCCACATACCGCGCGGAATACAGCGCGGCCAGCTCCGGCGAGCGGAACTGCTCGATGCTCATCATGCGGCGAAAGCGGCTGATGGTCTCGTTGTGCAGGGAATATTCGAAGATCTGCCGCACCTTTTCAAAGAGCGCATCCTCGGTGATCTCCGTGAAAACGGGAATATCCCGCGCTGCGTTCTGCACATGAATGTCGAGCTTGTCGGTATCCGCCTCATACTGCGCGGCGGTGGAGGCCACGAGCGCGTCGAAAATGGCCTGCTTGCCGGGAAAGTGGTTGTAAAGCGACGGCGCCTTGATGCCCACCGCGGCCGCGATCTGCCCCATGCTGACGGCGTCGTAGCCCTGCGCGGAAAACAGCTCCAGCGCTTTGTCCAGAATCCTCTGCTTGGTATCCTCCTGCCTCATTGCCGCTCCCTCGATAACTAATGGTCGTTAGTTATAGTATACCCGCATATTCTCAAATGTCAAGCACGCACGGAGAACAGCAGGATATTTTTCGCGGAAGGGCGCGTGGGAGGCGCGGCGTCATTCGCCGCGGGAGAGCCGGTCGAGGAAGGCGGTCACGCGCTCCATGATGTTGGATTGATAAAATTCGCCGGTGCCGTGGCTGCCGCCGTCGAGAATATAGTATTCGGCGTCCTCGCCGTTCCGCATCAGCGCTTCGTAAAACCGCTCGCTCTGCGCAATGGGCACCAGCGGGTCAGCAAACCGGACAAGCGGCAAATGCAGTCCCGGATTTCAAAATAAGCTCGGAATAACGCCTGAATATCTCAGCACACAGTTCCGGAAAGAAACCGGAAACACCTTCAGCAACTACATTCGGGAGTATCGAATCAAGAAGTCAAAAGAACTGCTACTGGGAACGCAGCTGAAGCTCCACCAGATCTCTGCGCAGATCGGGTATCGTTCCGCGTGTGGGTCGGCCATTATACGGTTATAAGTACAAAAATGCGGCCGCATTCTTCCCACAGATATTTTCCACGATCTGCCCCAGCGTCCGTTCATCCGCCGGGTACTGGCCGCTTTCAGCCAACTCGCCGAGCTTCTGGCAGAGGATGCGTCGATAGTATTCATGGCGCGGGAAGGAGCTGAACGAACGCGAGTCGGTCAGCATACCGACGGACTTGGCCAGAAGGCCGTTTTCCATCAGCTCGTCAATCTGGCGGCGCATGCCGCGGATGGTGTCGTTGAACCACCAGGCCGCGCCGAACTGTACCTTGGGCGCGAAGTTGACTGCCATGGTGGAGAGAACGGCGTTGTCGGTCGGGTTCAGGTTGTACAGGATCGTGTTCGGCAGGCTGTTTTCGCGTGCCAGATCACCGAGGAACGCGCCAAGCTGGAATGGATCGGTCGTGCGGCCGACGCTGTCGCCGCCCGCATCCGGACCGACCTCCGCAAGCAGGCGCGGATTCTGATTGCGGATGGGGCCAAGGTGCAGCTGCATCGCGACGCCGTGCGTATAATACGCTTTGCCTAAGAAATGCAGCAGCTCCGCCTGTTTTGTGCCCGGAATGTAGGCAAATCTGCTGAACCCGTGGTCGGAGACCTTGCAGCCGTTTTCGCAGAAATAGTCCAGTGCCTTTTCAAGCGCTTCCGGCAGGCTGTCCGTGCCGTATTTCTCGCACAGTGTACGTTCCGCGTCCAGGTCTCCGCCGAGATAGTTGTCCGGCCGGAACGACGGCAGAACGTGGAACGGGATCGTGGGGTCAGCTGCGATCTTCTTGTGCCATTCCAGTGTGTCTGCCGGATCGTCCGTCGTGCAGAGCACGCGAACGTTCATTTTTTCAAGGAGCGAAACCGCATCGTAGGCTTTCAGCTTTTCTTTTGTTTCCTCCCAGATAGCAGGCGCAGTCTCCGGCGTCAGCGGTGCGTATATCTCAAAATACCGCTGCAATTCCAGATGCGCCCAATGGTACAGCGGGCAGCCGACAAGCTGCGGCACGACCTCCGCCCATTTCTGGAATTTCTCGTACTCCGGCGCATCACCGGTAATATACTGCTCGTCCACGCCGCAGGCGCGCATGGCACGCCATTTGTAGTGATCTGCCGCCAGCCAGAGCTGCGTCAGATTTTCGTACTGCTTCCGCTCGGCAATCTCGCGCGGCGGCAGATGGTTGTGATAGTCGTAAATCGGTTGGTTTTCCGCGTACTTATGAAACAGCGTCCGCGCCGTTTCATTTTCCAGCAGGAAATCCCTGTCCATAAATGCTTGGTTGATTGTAAAATCAAGTTGGACACTTGAGTAAAAAAATCCATAGTGATTTTTCTCCCCGTGGTAGAATGAAGTTACCACACAA
>CADBOK010000071.1 GCA_902796245.1 Oscillospiraceae bacterium
GCACCTGCCGCTCAACCCGGTGCAGATCGTCATGGACGCGGGCAGCGACCCGCACGTCTGGTCGCACCTGCCCGAGATCGTGCGGAAAAACAATATTTCCGCCATCTTCTGCACCTCCGACCGCACCGCCGTCCGGGCCGCGGCCCATCTGCTGCAGGCCGGTCTGCGCATTCCGGACGATATCTCCATCGCCGCCCTGAGCGTCGACACGCCGCCGGAGCATCCGGTCTACCAGTTCACCCGCGTCGGCTTCCGCTCCGATACGCTTTCCGGAAGCCTGCAGTCGCTTCTGAGCGCGCCCGCCGACCGGCGGGAGCTGCTCGTCCCCATCACCGACGTCGTCCCCGGCAATACCACCGCCGCGCCCAAATACGACCCGTCTGTCAAGCGGCTGGCGCTTGCGCTCATCCTGAAGGATCACCCGACCTACCGCGTCGTGCGCGCGGGCTTCCTCAATACCGTCCAGCACCTGGGCTATCAGGCCGAGGTCGTCGGCATCTCTGACACGGACGAGACCGCGTTCCGCAGCGTCTGCCTGAGTCTGCTCGACCAGAACGTCGACGGCGTCGTCATGTGGCTGCCGCAGCCGGATATCATCCGCAGGCTTTCCGCCGCCGGCATTCAGGTCGTCTGCCCGCACAGTCTCTGCAAAAACGGCGAAGCCTACGGCCTGCGCGCCAACATCGCCGCCGCGCCGGAGCAGATCGCGCGCGATGTCGTCGCGTTCCTCGCGGAAAAGCTGGCCGGGCGGCGCGGCGTCATCGCCGTGTCCCAGTCGTCGGACAACGAGCAGGAGGATGCCGTCACGCGCGAGGTCATCCGCCTTGCGAAGACGAGCCTGCCGAATGTCGCCATCAACGCCGACCTGCGCTTTACCGAGCATATGGAAAAGAACAAGCAGCTCGTCATGGACTATATGAAAAAAACGCCGGATCTGCTCGGCGCGTACACGACGGCAGGCGCGGCCTGCGCCTGCTGGGCCGCGGCCAGACGGACGCTCGGCAGGGAAGACATGCTCATCGTCGGCACCGACTACACCGACGAAACGCTCGACCTGCTCGAAAGCGGCGAGGTACAGGCCTTCGTGGCCCAGCCCCTGTACGAGGAGGCGCAGACAAGCGTGATCGCGCTCGACACCCTCCTGCGCGGCAACAGCTACCCGTTCTTCACCTCCCTCGACGCCCCGCTCGTCACCCGCGCCAACATGGACCGCTACCGCAAGCTCTTGCAGGACGTCAACAACTGGTACGCATAAAAGCCCCAAGGCTCCCCTTTCAGGGGAGCTGTCAGCGAAGCTGACTGAGAGGCTGCAGCAGGCAGCGTAAAAAACAGAAGCCCAATGCGGCTTACGCACGCATATCCAAATTCCATTGTAGGGGTCGATGCCCACATCGGCCCCTACAAAGCGTATAGTCTAAAGGCTTCCCTTGGGCACAAGGGAAGCTGGCCCGAAGGGCCTGAAGGGATTCGAACGCCGCAGATTCCGAAATATTTTAAAATTTCAATGAATTTCAAACAGGAGATATCTCCTGTTTCTGTTTTCCTTTGGGAAACAGAAACATCATGAATTGCACATTTATTTCAAGTGTTTCAATTGGAAAAATGTGGATAGTATTTCTGCATCTGCATTTGAGAATTGCAAGAGTCTAAAAAACGTCCGCAACTTGCACTTGCAATTTGCGGTTGCATTATTTACGCAAAGTCTGACAGTGTACTCAATGAAGTAAAGAATGCTCAGCATATAACAAGCTATATATATGCACTTACATCGGGCGGCATCTTTACTGAGAATACGGCGTTCCGTGCAGCTGCTCTTGCCGCCCCCGTCAAAGACGGCTGCAAATTCATTGGCTGGTACAAAGACGCGGACTCCAACACGCCTTTGGATGAAGGAGCGCCCGTTTCCGGCCAGACCTATTATGCAAATTGGACGGATTCTGTTGACGAGATCCCCGGCAAGGACGAGGGCAAGCAGATGGCCGTCGATCTCGGCTCTGCCGTCTATGGCGAGACGCCGTCCGAAACGGTTCTGTTTGGTGGCGCCGATGAGCTGAACGAGGTCAAGTCGGATCACGATTATTTTGACGCAGTAATCAACGACATGAACGTGACCGTCACGCCCAAGCCGGAGGAGCCCCAGCAGGAGGCCGACGCGGCGCTCTCGGGCGTCCTCGCCGCCATTACCGGCGCGAAACCCTTCTCCGACGTTCCCGGCGGCGCGTATTATAACGCCGCTGTCCGTTGGGCCGTTAAAAACGGCATCGCCTCCGGCACGGACGCGAAGCACTTCTCGCCGGACGCCGCC
>CADBOK010000072.1 GCA_902796245.1 Oscillospiraceae bacterium
GAGCTAGTGGCCGGACTTGAACCGGCGACCTGCTGATTACGAATCAGCTGCTCTACCGACTGAGCCACACTAGCATCCCGATTGCCTGAATAATATAGCACGTTTTTCCCGCCGCGTCAATCCCTTTTTCGCAGGATATTTATTTTTTATGCATGTCTTCACAATATGAACAAATGTCCACGGCTATTTTCTACGTTGCAGTGTAGCAATTTAAATTGATTGAGAAGTTATTTTATGGTATAGTAACTCCTGTACTTTTATATTCTGAAAGGGGAGAGAGGGCGCCGCGAGGCGTCCGGAAAGGAGAACTATGGAAGCTATCATCAATTTCTTTACGGGGACTTTGAACACGGTCGCATGGCTGTATATTTTCCTGCCATGTACCATCATCGGCGGCCTGTATCTGACCATCCGCAATCGCGGCATTCAGTTCACGCGCTTCGGCTATGCGATGAAAAACACGGTCGGCAAGATGTTCCAGAAGCAGGAGGCCGGCGCCGGTGCGGTCACACCCCTTCAGGCCGTTACGACGGCGCTGGCCGCAACGGTCGGTACCGGCAATATCGTCGGCACCTCGCAGGCCATCGCGCTTGGCGGCTACGGCGCAGTGTTCTGGCTGTGGCTGGCGGCGTTGCTCGGCATGATGATCAAATATTCCGAAGTCACGCTGTCCATCCAGTACCGCGAGCGTGACGCAAAGGGCGATTGGGTCGGCGGACCGATGTACTACGTCAAAAACGGCCTCGGCAAGCACTGGCAGTGGGTCGGCGTGCTGTTCTGCGTCTTCGCGGCCATCGCCTCCTTCGGCATTGGCAACATGTCGCAGGTCAACTCCATTGTCGGTTCCCTGAACGATGCCATCGACGCTTTCATTCCGGCAGCGGAAGGGGAGCGGACGCTGCTGAACTTTATTTTTGGCGTTGCAATCGCGGCGCTCATCGGCGTGATCCTCTTCGGCGGCATCAAACGCATCGGCGCGGTGGCGGAAAAGCTCGTCCCGGTCATGAGCGTTTTGTACATCATTTTTGCGCTTGTCGTGATTTTCGGTCACGCCGGTAATATCGGCCCGGCCTTTGGCAAGATCTTTGCCACAGCCTTTACGCCCAAGGCGCTCGGCGGCGCGGCCAGTGGTATTGCGCTCAAGCAGACCATTGTCTGGGGCCTGCGCAGAAGCGCGTTCTCCAATGAGGCAGGCCTCGGCTCCGCAGCGATCGCCCATGCGGCGGCAGACACCAAGAGCCCCATCCAGCAGGGCCTGTACGGCATTTTTGAGGTCTTTGCCGATACCATCGTCATCTGCACCCTGACGGCCCTGACCATCATCTGCAGCGGCGTGGACATCACCTTCGGCCACAAGGTCGGCTCCGAGCTCATCACAGCCGCGTTTGCTACCATGTTCGGTCAGAAATTCGCCTCTGTTTTCGTTGCGCTGGCCCTGATGCTCTTCGCGTTCACAACGATCCTTGGCTGGTCGCTCTACGGCAGCCGCTGCGTCCAGTATCTGTTCGGCCTCAAGGTTTCGAAAGCCTATCAGGTTCTGTTCATCATCATCGTTGTGGTCGGCGCGGTCGCGTCGCTCGACGTGGTGTGGGACATTGCGGACACGTTCAACGGCCTCATGGCGATCCCGAACTTTATCGCCCTGTTCGCCCTGTCCGGCGTTATGGCGAAGCTGACGAAGGAGTATTTCTTCGATAAAAACAAGCTGGCAAAATAAAAACGAAAGCCCGCAGGCCGTTCAAAGCGGCCTGCGGGACATTTATGCGAAAGGGGAGAAGCAGCATGCAGCAGCTTCAGATCGGGCGGATCTACCGCCATTTCAAGGGCGACTATTATCTCGTGGAGGCGCTTGCAAAGGACTCCGAGAGCGGTGAGCCCTGCGTGATTTACCGGAAGCTCTACGGCGACGGCGGCCTGTGGGTCCGTCCGCTTGCCATGTTTTTGAGCAAGGTCGACCGGGAGAAGTATCCGGACGCAGAGCAGGAATACCGCTTTGCGCTTCAGGACATCCCAAGCGCTGCCGGACATTGACAGGAAAACGCACACGGCTTAGCGGAAGTTACTCCGCTAAGCCGTATTTTGTTTTGATCCTGTCCAGCTTTTCCAGCATCGGCTCTGCGCCGAGCCACAGGAAAAAGAACGTAGCGGCCGCGCGCACCAGATCGACCGGAATGCCGGTGATGTAATAGCTCATGATGATCTTCCAGTTGACCGATTCTGACCACATGAGCGCCGACGCGGGATTCATAATGCCGCCAAACACGACAGTCGAGCAGATCACGCCGAAGACGCAAAGACTGAGCTTCGACCGCCGCAGAACGCCCTTGCGGTACAAAATTCCTGCCAGCCAGCCGATGATGCCCATCGCGAACATCTGCCACGGCGTCCACGGCCCCTGGGAGAACAGCATATTCGAGACAAGCATGGTCATCGCGCCGACTAAGAAGCCTGTTTCGCCGCCGAAGGCTATTATTTCCTGACAGAGCAGGTGCAGGCGCTCGTACAGGGCATGGCAGAGGCGTTTCCCAGTGGCAGACTGGTCTTCGACGCGGCGAATCAGAAGGCGGTGCGCCTGATGCTCAAAACATGGATCAGAACCGCCGAAATCCAGGACGTCGGCACGTACTTCGCCGTTTCCGACGCGAAAAAGGAGCTTTCCGGCTGGTCGCCGCGCCTGCGCGTTTCCAGCCGCGGTTATATGCTGGGCTACTGCGACTGCGGCTACCACCGCAAATAATGGCCGATTGACGGAACACAAAAGAAGCCCGCTGCCGCATGTGTCTGCGGCAGCGGGCTTTGCAGGCTTTACGCCAGCTTGTATTTTTCCTCAAACGTGTTGTACTGCATCAAAAACTCGTTGCTGCCGGATTTGACGTCGCCGAGATACTTGTGCAGGTCGATGCGCTCGTTTTTCATGTCGAGCAGACAGCCCGCAATGTTCGAGCAGTGATCGGCCACGCGCTCCAGATTTGTCAGCAGATCGGACAGCACGAAGCCTGCGGCCAGCGAGCATTCGCCGCGCTGGAGCCGGGCGATATGATTCGTGCGCAGTTCGTCCTTCAGCTTGTCGATAACCTGCTCCAGCGGTTCGACCTGCCGCGCAAGCGTCAGATCGTCCTGCAAAAACGCCCGGCTCGTGAGATCGACGATCTCGCCCACGGCGTTCAGCATCGTTTGAAGCTCCTGCTTTGCCGAGTCCGTGAACGAAACGCCCTTTTCCTTCAGTTCCTCCGCCGATTCGATGATGTTGACGGCGTGATCCGCGATGCGCTCGAAATCGCCGATCAGGTGCAGCAGCTTGGACGATTCCACGCTGTCCTGCTCGCTCATGGGCTGCGTCGCCAGGTGCACGAGGAACGTGCCCAGCGTGTCCTCATAGCGGTCGGTGTCGTCCTCCCGCTGCCGGACGGAGGCGGCCAGCTCCGGCGTGAAGCCGAGCACAGCCTGTAAGCTCTCGTGCAGCGCCAGCTCGGAGTCCGCCGCCATGCACTTTGCCAGCTCCTCACTCTTGACAAGGGCGATGGCAGGCGTTGCGAACAGGCGCTCGTCCAGCTCTGTCGTCGCATCCGCATGCTGTCCGTCTGGAATAACCTTATACGACAGCTTTTCCAGCAGCCCGCAGCACGGCAGCAGCATCAGCGTGCAGGCCAGATTGAAGATCGAGTGAATGAGTGCGATATGGAACGTATCAATGGCGTCAGCAACAAAGGCAAAGCGGAAGATCGCGTTCGCCGCCTCAAACAGCGTCAGCCATACGACCGTGCCGATGATATTGAAGCTCAGGTGTACGACGGCCGCGCGCCGCGCGTTCTTGTTCGTGCCGACGGAGGACAGCATTGCGGTCACACAGGTACCGATGTTCTGGCCCATGATAATGGGGATCGCCGCGCCGTAGCTCACCGCTCCGGTCGAAGACAGCGCCTGCAGAATGCCGACTGATGCAGACGAGGACTGCACGATGCCCGTCAGAATCGCGCCTGCCAGAACACCGAGAACGGGGTCCGAGAACATCAGGAAGAGCTTTGTGAAGTTCGGGTCGTTCCGCAGCCCGGAGACAGAGCCGGACAGCGATTCCATGCCGAACATCAGCGTCGCAAAGCCCAACAGAATGAGCCCCGTATCCTTTTTCTTGCCCTTTGCGGTCAGATACAGGATAATGCCGATCACAGCCAGCACCGGCGTAAACGACGACGGCTTCAGCAGCTGCACGAACAAACTGTCTCCGCTGATGCCGGACAGCGACAGCAGCCACGCCGTCACGGTCGTGCCGATGTTCGCACCCATAATGACGGGGATGGACTGCTTGAGGCTCAGCAGACCCGAGTTGACAAAGCCCACGACCATGACCGTCGTAGCCGAAGACGACTGAATGACTGCCGTGACGGCGAGGCCCGTCAGAAGTCCGGAGAATTTCCCGTTCGTCAGCTTTGCCAGAATGGCCTTCAGAGAGCCGCCCGCACGCTTTTCCAGTGCCGTCCCCATCACGCTCATGCCGAACAGGAACAGACTCAGCGAGCCAAGCAATGTTAAAAAGTTAAAAATCGTCATATCCGCACAGATCCCTTTCCAAATTCATTTCATCTGTAGACTAAATATAGAAAGGCAATGTCAAATGCGCGTCCAGAATTACGTTAAATCTTCGTGATATTTCCCGGAGAATCTTAAATCCAAATCAATTCCCGGTTAAACTGCATTCTGTCCAATACAAAACCCCCGTCTGTGGACGGGGGTTCGCAAAAAGCTTCTTTTGAGAACAAGGGAAGCTGACTGCTGGGATTTGAACGCCGCAAATTTTAAAGTACTTTAAACCTTGCAGCCCGCCAGCTCCTATAGAAATGCGGTCATAACGTTCTTGTGCAGACCTCGCGGACTTTGGCCTGAAGCGTCTTAAGGTCAGTGAAGGTGGCAGGGCGCCTGCTTTCGTCTCGAAGGAGTGCGGACGGATGATAAAGCGCGGTGAAGAGGATGCCACCCTTTTCGGTGAACTGCCCGTGCTCGCGGGAAATTTTGAAATCCGGGCGGATGAGACGCATGGCCGCGATGCGGCCGAGGCAGACGATGATCTTCGGCTTGAGCAGCTTCGTCTGCGCGCGCAGAAAGCTGATGCAGGAATCCTGCTCGGTCTGCATCGGGTCGCGGTTTTTGGGCGGACGGCACTTGACGATGTTCGTGATATAGCAGTTTTCCCGGCTGAGGTCAATGATCGAGAGCATCTCGTCGAGAAATTTTCCCGCCGCGCCGACAAACGGCTCGCCCTGCAGATCCTCATTTTCACCCGGTCCCTCGCCGACGAACATGACCTCCGCGTCCCGCGGGCCGACGCCGAAGACGACATTGTGCCGCGTTTGCGACAGCGGACAGTTGGTGCAGGACAGGCAGGCAGCCTGCAGCGATTCCCAGTTCAGCATGCGAAACGCCCTCCTTTACTTTCGTTCCAGTTCGTCTTCTTCAAACGGCAGATCGTAGCCCGCGCGGAAGCGCCGGCGGCGATCCTCCAGCGCGCGGCGGCGCTGCTCCATACGCATGCGGCGGTAGCGGCGCTTGCGCAGCTGATAGAGAAGAATCAGTACCAGAATGGCGCCGATGGCGGCAAAGATCGCGATCACGACCCACTTCCACCAGTTTTTCTGGATATAAGCCCCCGTTCCGGCAGCGGCAGATGAAATTTCGGAGCGCGCTACGTCGGTGATGGCGAGCAGCTTCGTCTGGCCGAGAATCTCACCGGCGTAGGTAATGGTAGCGGAACCGAGCACGTCGCCCTCGCGGACAGGCGCGTCGACGCTGTCACTGTTGAGCTGGATATCTGTGACCAGCTGGGCGGGATCATAGTCGTTCGGGAGCAGGACTTTAATCTCGTCCTGCGGCGCGACCGCGACAGCCTCCGCACCGGCAGAGTTGTTGATCTTCACCTGATCGACCGGATACAGGGGAGACATGAGCGTTAAGTATGAGTAGTTGTCAAAGCCGTAGTCGAACAGGCTCGCACATTCCGTGAAATTCTCCATGAGAAGGTCGCCGCTTTCCAGAACCGTCGTCTTTGCACCGCAGACGATGCCCAGAAGATCCAGTCCGTCGCCGGTTGCCTCGGAAATGACGCAGCGGCCCGCCTGGCTGGTATAGCCGGTCTTGATGCCGTGCGCGCGCGGATAATAGAGCGCGTTGGACATGGAGCGGTAAATCAGCATGTTCGTCGTCTTGAGCTTGGGAATATTCTGCCGCATGTTGTCATCCGGGAGCTGGTATTCATAGGTATCGACGATCTGGCGGAAGTTTTCGCTCTTGAGCGCGGCCTGCGTGATGATAGACAGGTCGCGTGCGGTTGTGTAGTGGCTCTCGTCGTGCAGTCCATGGGGATTATTGAAATGCGTATTGAGACAGCCGAGCTCATACGCGCGCTGGTTCATCATGCGGACAAAATCCGTGACGGAACCCGCGATATGCTCGGCGATGACGTTGCAGGCGTCGTTGCCGGAGACGACCATCATGCAGTACAGCAGATTTTCCAGCGTCATCTGCTCGCCGATCTGAAGCCCCGCGACGCTCGAATCCGCGTCCAGACCGTCGAGCGCGGAGGACGAGACGGTCACGACATCGGACAGGTTTCCGTTTTCCAATGCGAGCAGGCAGGTCATGATCTTGGTGAGGCTTGCGGGATAGATGCGCTCGTCCGCATCCTGTTCGTAGACGACGCGGCCCGTGTTGAGGTCGATGAGGAGCGCGGCCTTGGCCGCGACGGAAAAGCTGGCCCGCGAGGAAAGCAGCCGGTCCTCCGGTACGCTGTCGTCCGCAGCGGCGGTATCCTCCGCGGCCTGTGCTTCATCCTGATCGGAAGCCGCCTCCGCTGCCGCGGAAAAAACCGGAAGCGCAAAAAGCTGCAGCAGCATCAGCACAGCGAGAAGCAGGGAAAAGAACTTCGTTTTTTTCATTTTTATCTCCATTTTATTCTGTTCGGATTGTACAGAAGCAAAAAAATATGGTATACTGTTTGCGTCAACAGACGTTTCACGTATTATATAACAGGTTGACCCGGTATGTCAAATGGAGGCAGCTGTATGCAGAAAAAGTGCGTTTCCCCGGCGCTGGTCCTATGGAGCGCGGCGGCCGTTTTGTTCGTCTGCGCGTTCTTTCTCGGCCGCGCGACGCTGCGCGGGCCGGTCCTTGAGACGCAGCGGACTGCGTCTGACGGTGCGGTGCAGAGCGGATGGATCAGCAGGATCAAAGAAAAGGCGGCCTCTGCCGCCGGAGCAAGCGGCCGTGTCTGCCTGAACACTGCGGCGGCAGACGAGCTTCTGGCGCTTCCGGGTGTGGGGGAAAAGACAGCGGAGCGGATTCTGGCGTATCGGGACACGTATGGAAAATTCGTTACGGTGGAGCAGCTGCTGGATGTCGAGGGGATCGGCGAGGGGCTTCTCGAAAAACTGCGGCCGTATGTCTATGTGGAGGAAACTGGATGAAAATTTTAGTTGTGGATGATGAAAAGCTGCTGGTCAAGGGCATTAAGTTCAATCTGGAAAACGACGGCTACGAGGTTGTGACCGGCTGCGACGGCATGGAGGCCGTGGAGCTGGCGGCGAGTGAAACGCCGGATCTGATCGTGCTCGACCTGATGATGCCCCGGCTCGACGGGCTGGAGGCCTGCACGAAGATCCGGGAGTTTTCGCAGGTTCCGATCATAATGTTAACCGCAAAATCCGAGGACATGGACAAGCTGCTGGGCTTTGAGCACGGCGCGGACGACTATCTCACAAAGCCGTTCAACATCCTCGAACTCAAGGCGCGCATCCGCGCGCTTCTTCGCCGGGCCGGAACGGCGAAAAAACAGACGCCGGAGCAGACGCTTGTCTGCGGGCACATCACGCTCGACCGCAGCAGCCGCAGCGCGTTCCGCGAGGACGTGCCGGTCGATCTGACGGCGAAGGAATTTGATCTCATGGAGCTTCTGATGCGCAATCCCAACCGCGTGTATGCGCGCGAGACGCTGCTCGACGCGATCTGGGGCTACGACGTCAGCAGCGAGATCCGCACGGTGGACGTGCATATCCGGCGGCTGCGTGAGAAGCTCGAAAAGAATCCTGCCCAGCCGGAGCATATTCTGACCAAGTGGGGAGTTGGCTACTATTTCAAGTACTGAACGGCGCAGACGGCTGATGCCGTCAAGCTCGCAGATCCGCAACGCACTGGCGTATATGGCCGTTACGGTCTTCGTGCTCGTGTTTCTGAATATTTATTCTGCCTCTGCCTCACGCGATCTGATGTTCAAAGCCAAGTGCTCGTCCGCACAGGACAAGCTGAAGGTCGTTACGTCCTCGTTTTCCGGCGTGGACGCTTTGACGCAGGAGACGGCAGAGCAGATCATTTCCGTCATCGGAGATATGAATGTCACCCGGCTCATTGTGACCGATGCGGCGGGCCGCGCGCTCTATGATTCCGTGCCCAGTCAGAACGCGGAGGGGAAATTTGTCCTGCTTGAGCCGGTCGTGCAGGCGCTGGAGTGTAATGATTTCTTTTACTGCGGCTACGAAAACAAAACGCTCAAAAGCTATGCCGCTTCGCCGATTTTGATGCATGATACGGCGGTAGGGTGCGTGTATCTGATGGAATATGACGCCTCGCAGGGCAGCATCATCGCGAGTCTTGAGCGCACAATCTTCCGCGGCTCGCTTGTGCTGATCGGTATTATCTTTTTGTGCGCGGTCGTCTTTACCGTGACAGGTTCGAGCCGCATGCGGCGTATCATGACCTCCATGCGCCTTGTGCGCGAGGGCGAATACAGCCATAAGATTCAGATGCGCGGCTCGGATGAATACGCGACGCTTGCAGCGGAGTTCAATAAGCTTACCGACAAGCTTCAGCAGACGGAGATCACCGAGCGGCAGTTTGTCTCCGACGCCTCACATGAACTCAAGACGCCGCTGGCGTCTATCAAGCTGCTGTCCGACTCCATCCTGCAAAACGAGATGGACGCGGATACGATGCGGGAATTTGTTGCCGACATCGGCGCGGAGTCCGACCGGCTGACGCGCATGGCGCAGAAGCTGCTGACGCTCAGCCGGGCCTCGGCCGACGAGACGGAGGGCGGCGAGCATGAGGTCGTCGACGTCGGGCAGACGCTCTCGCGCGTGTTCCGCATGCTCGTGCCGCTGGCAGACCGGCAGTCGGTCAAGCTGACGGCCAGCGTCGAAAAAGGCTGCACGATCCTGTCCTTTGAGGATGATGCGTATCAGATCCTGTTCAATCTCGTGGAAAACGGCATCAAATATAACCGTGAGGACGGCAGCGTCCATGTGCGTGTGCGGCATGACGGCGAGCTTGTCGTCATTGACGTGGAAGACACGGGCAGCGGCATTCCCGAGAATGCGCTGGACTCCATTTTTAACCGCTTCTACCGCGTCGACAAGGCCCGCAGCCGGCAGGCCGGCGGCGCGGGACTCGGCCTTTCCATCGTGCATGAGATGGTCGGTCGGAACTTCGGTACGATTTCGGTTCGTTCCACGGTCGGCGAGGGCTCGTGCTTTACGGTCACCTTCCCGAGCTTCGGCTCCGGAGAGGAGGACGATCCGGATGCATAAGAGAATTTGCCTGACTGCCGTACTGCTGGCGTTGTGCATGCTCTGCGGCTGCTCTGCGGCGGTCTATATCCGAAGCCCGGAGGAGCAGCAGATTCAGTTCTATTATTGCGTCAAAAGCACAGACACAGGAGCCGGCGCGCTCATATCGCGTCCGGTGTCTGTGCCGGACGAACGCCCTGACGCGGTTTTGCAGCAGTATTTGACGGCTCCTACAGAAGAGGGGACTGCGCTGCCGGACGGGCTCAGAGGCAGTTATTCCTTTGAGTCCTGCGAGGACGGCACACTGACGCTACTTCTGGACGAAAACGCGCCGGAGGGCCTTCCGGCATCGCTCTCGGCAGCCTGCCTGACGCTGACGATGACCCAGCTGGACAGTGTGGAGCGTGTGCGCCTTGTGCGCGCGTACCGGCAGACAGAGTCTACGTATACGGCGGATCAGTTTTTGCTGTACGATACATCCGCCGACCAGCCGGAATACGTCGTGCGCCTGTATTATCCCGACAAGGACGGGCTGCTCACCGCACGCAAAGCTGTCGTCCGCACCGCCGATGCCAATCAGCTCCCGCTGCTTGCGCTGCAGGCGCTCGTGAGCCGGGAGGTGCCCGTGAACCTGACACGGGCCGTGCCCTATCGGACGCAGGTGCTTGATCTTTCCGTTACGAACGGCTCGGCCAGCGTGGTGCTGTCCGGTGAATTCATGAGCTGCGACACCTCGGCCCGGCAGGCGGCGAACGCCGTGCGTTCCATCGCCGCAACGCTCTGCGCGCTTGACGGCGTGACCGCCGTGCAGCTGTCCGTCATCGGCGAAACCGGCCTGACCCATTACGATATCTCTCAGCCCATCGCCCCGCAGGCGGATTGGTATGCCGAATAACGTAAAAACCGCCCCTTGCCGCGCTTCGTGCGGCAAGGGGCAATTTCGTTATGACTCGAACTTCTGACGGGCGCTGTTATAGTCAAGTACTTCGACCGGCTCATCAAAGTAGTAATAGTCGCGCATGTTATCAAAACAATGTTTGCTGCAAAACCGGTAAAGATCTCCGGAGCTGTCGCACACGAAAGTTGCGTGCTCAGGCTCGACGCTGCTTCCGCATCCCTCACAGACAACCTTGCCGTCCAGCGTGAGAGCCTCCGTAATGGAGCATGTCTGAAGATCCGATACCATGTAGTTGCCGCCGCAGCCACCGTTCGGATGTTCATCAATCGGCCGTCCGTATCGTTTCCCGGAATATTTCTTTGTCTTGCGGTTGTATGTCAGATCCAGACGATCGTTTTCATTCCCCATATATTCCGTGCCCACAATACGGATCGATTCGATTTGATTCATTGACGGGATCTGTTTCAGGCGTCCTAAAAACTCCGTTATCTCCGGAACTTCGGAATCTTCACTGAAGATTGTCGTCTCATCATCCCAGCCGTCGCTGGTCGTGGCGCCGTCTTTCAGCATTGCAATCAGGCGATCGATTGAGGATGCTTTCCCAAGCTCTTTCGGGCTGACCCGCAAAAAGACGTTTTCAATTTCGCAGTCTTCGTCGCTCGTGTTTTGAAAGCGAAGCGTTTGTCCGTCCGTCAGGCCGATTTCAATCTGTACGACAAAACTAACACCGTGGTTCATGGCGGCGGTCATACGCTCCGATTTGTAAAGGAAGATGGCGTATTTCAGAATGCGCTTCTTAATGCGCAGGACA
>CADBOK010000073.1 GCA_902796245.1 Oscillospiraceae bacterium
ATTCACTAAGTTCTACCGTGCACGTGTCCAACTTGCACTTGCAATTTGCGAAGAAAAAATATCTGCGTATAATTATTTATATTATCTGCTTGACAGCTGCATGAAAATGGAATATAATTTTTTATACAGAAAAGAAGAAATTATACGACAAAAAGAGGGCGGCCGAAATGAAAGCGATTTTTCTTCCATACGTTTCAATCGCCGACATGCTGACGCAGACGTTCGGGCCGGACTGCGAGGTCGTTCTGCATGATCTGAGCGACCCGGAGCATTCCGTTGTGTATGTTTCCAACGGCGCCGTGACCGGGCGCAGGCCGGGAGACAGCTTTGACCAGCTTGTGCGGCAGGTGATCCTGTCCGATGAGCGGCAGGGCGATTATGCGGCCAATTATTATTTCACGGCCCCGAACGGGAAGCGGATCCGCTCGTCCACCGTGCTGCTCCGGGACGCGGACGGACGACTGGAGGGCGCGATGTGCATCAACCTTGACACCACGCGCCTGACGCAGCAGATCGCCTATCTGCAATCGTTCCTTCCAGACAGGCCGGAGCCGAAGCAGCCGCCGCAGAGCGAGCATATCTCCGTCATGATCGAAAATCTGATGGACAATATTCTGAGCGGCTGCGACGTGCAGAGCCTTTCCCGCGAGGAGCGGATCGCGAAGGTACGGTTTATGGATGAAAAGGGCGTATTTCTCATGAAGGGAAGCATCGAGAAAGCTGCGGAAAAGCTGGGCGTCAACAAGGTGACCATTTACAGCTATCTGGACGAAGCAAGGGGAAAGCGCGGATGAAGGTGGTCATGATTGGGCTCGAAGCAATTGCGGAATTGTGTGAATAAGGAGGAAGCACTATGGAATTCATCTGCACAAAATGCGGCCGGAAAGAGACTGTGACTACGCGCGCGGCACACTGTACCTGCGGCGGACTCTGGAAGCTTTCGTTTGAGCCGCCGAAATTTGATTTCGCGGAGGTCGACCGGAACGAATGGAGCCTGTTTCGCTACCGGCGCTTTCTGGCGCTGGACGATGAGAGCTGGCGCGGCGTCAGTCTGGGCGAGGGCATGACGCCCGTCGTCCGGCTGGACGAGGACGTGCTGCTCAAAATGGACTATTTTATGCCGACGCTGTCCTTTAAGGACCGCGGAGCCGCCGCCTTGATTGCGCACTGCAAATCGATCGGTGTTAAGCAGGTCGTGCAGGATTCCAGCGGCAACGCGGGCAACGCCGTCGCCGCCTACTGCGCCCGGGCCGGGATCGGCTGCGAAATTTTCGTTCCCGAGGGGACGAGCCCCAAGAAGATCGATATGATCCGCGCCCACGGCGCTGTATGTACCGTCGTGCCAGGGACGCGCGACCACTGCGCGGACGTTTGCCGCGAAAAGGTCGAGCGGGAGGGCGTCTATTACGCGAACCATGTCTATAACCCGTTCTTCTACGAGGGCACCAAAACATATATCTACGAGGTTTTCGAGCAGCTGGGCCGGATTCCGGCCAATCTGGTGATCCCGGTCGGCAACGGAACGCTCTTCCTCGGCGCGATGTACGCGCTGGAGCATCTTCTGCGCAGCGGCGCGATCGACCGTTTCCCGCAGATCATCGCCCTGCAGAGCCAGAACTGCGACCCGCTGCTGCGCGCGGCGGAAGAAGGGGAGATGGAGCCGGAGGCCGTTACGCCCACACCGACCATCGCCGAGGGTATCGCCATCGGCAAGCCTATGCGCGGCGGGGAGATTCTCGCGCTTGCGAAGAAGCACGGCGTCCGCTTCGTCCATGCACCCGAGGACCGGATCCTGAGCGCCCGCGCGGCCCTTGCGAAGCAGGGTGTCTACTGCGAGCATACCACTGCCGCAAACTACGCAGCCTATCTCGAATACTGCCGCATTTACGGCAAAACGCCCGACACCCTCATCACCATGTGCGGCGCCGGACTGAAATCCGATCACTGAGTCCTGCACAAATTTTGCGCCCCGGCTGCCGTTTGGCAGCCGGGGCGCGGCGTCTTATTTTGTTCTGCTGCAGCCGGTGCAGCTGTCTTCGGACTTGATGCACGGTTCGTTTTTCCCGGGGAAGAACGCATCCATCGGGAAATCGATCTGGCTGAAGACCTCGCAGGGGCTTTCCGTGCTCGTGCCGCCCACCGGCGGGCAGGTCTTCGACGGAACGCAGTAGTCAAACGTCGGGATCAGCAGCTGCGTGTCGCGCTCAAGCCGGACGATGGAGAACTGTCCGATGGTGACGAGCAGACGCTTGCATTCGCCGGTCAGCACCAGCGGCTCGTCGAAGCAGCCCAGCAGCGCCTCCGGAATTGCGGGCGAGACATCGTTCTGGCAGCAGCAGTTGCACGCCTCCATCACCCGCGAGCCGAGAATGATCGGGTCGACCGTCTCTGCAACGGCCCGCGGCAGCGAGACGGACTGCAGGGACTTTTTGCAAAGGCACGTCAGATCGTCCCGGCTGGAGAAGATGCGCGCGCTTGTTTCCCCGCCGAACAGCACCAGCCGCTTGGAGAATACGGCCAGGCCCGTGACGGTATTCGTGCGCCCCGCCGAGAGCGTCGCGTCGGCGATGACGCGGTAATAGAACGTGACGTCGACCGTAAAATAGCCGGAAGAGTAGGGGACGGACTCCACCTGTACCTGGGTAAAGAGCAGCTCCACATACCGCGCCTTTGCGCTTGCCGCGCAGTCGAGCGTTTTCTGGGAGTCGACCGTTAAGTACACGCGCAGATCCTCGATGCAGTCCTTCGCAAGACAGCTGTCCGTGATCTTCCCCGTATGCACACAAACCGCTTCACGGATGCCGCGCAGATCACAGGTCTTGCCCGCCTGTGCAGGTTCAGACATTCGGATGACCTCCTATATATGATATCGTAAAGGTTCGCGTGGCCGAAACAGGGTCGTTCACGCTTCGCTTTCATAACAGTTTATGCAAAACCGCCCGTATGTGAAACAGCGCGCGGGGAAATTGGCCCCGAAATTGCGTGGACAAACGCGGAAATATGTGCTAAAATAATGATCGATTCTAAATTGGTGAGGTATGCCTGCACATGAAACTGGATATCATGGGGCTGCAATTTGATAACGTCACGATGGACGAGGCTGCCGCGCGCGCGGAAGAAATTCTCGCGGGCGAAAAAACCTGCTACGCCGTGACCCCGAACGCCGAGATCGCCTATGAGGCGCTGCACGACGAGAAGCTTCGCGCGCTCCTCAACGGCGCCGATCTCGTTCTGCCGGACGGCGCGGGCGTCGTGCTCGCGTCGAAGCTTCTCAAAACGCCGCTGAAGCAGAAGGTCGCGGGCGTCGATTTTGCCGACCGCCTGCTGTCCATCCTCGAAAAGACCGGCGGCGGGCTGTTCCTGCTCGGCAGCAAGCCCGGCATTGCGGAGCTTGCCGCGCAGAAAATGCTTGAAAAGCACCCGGAGCTGCATATCTGCGGCATGAACGACGGCTATTTCAGGGATGAAGCACCGGTCATTGAGAAGATCAACGCCGCAAAGCCCGACGTGCTCTTCGTCTGCCTCGGCGCGCCGAAGCAGGAGCTGTTCATGAAAAATCATCTGGATGAGCTGCACGTCAGGCTCATGATCGGCCTCGGCGGCTCGCTCGACAGCTTCGCGGGCACGGTCAAGCGCGCGCCGAAGTGGATGATCCGCTGCAATCTCGAGTGGCTCTACCGGCTCATCAAGGAGCCGAAGCGGTTCGGACGCATGCTCCGGCTGCCAAAATACCTGTTCGCCGTGCTCGGCAAACGGATAAGAGGGTAAGCAATATGGGAAAACTGATTGTGTTTGAAGGAACCGACGGAACGGGAAAGTCGACGCAGTTCGCACTTCTGACAAAGCGCCTGCAAAACGAGAATGTTTCATTCCGCCGGCTGCAGTTTCCACAGTATCTTGAGCCGTCGTCGGCGCTCATCCGCATGTACCTGAACGGCGAGTTCGGCGATAATCCGAACGATGTCAACGCCTATGCGGCCTCTACATTCTATGCCGTCGACCGCTATGCGTCCTATCAGCGCGTGTGGAAAAACGACTATGCCGCAGGCGGACTCATCCTGTCTGACCGCTATACGACCTCCAACGCCGTCCATCAGGGCGGCAAGCTGGAGGGAAAGGCGCGGGAGGAATTCTTCTCATGGCTCTACGATCTGGAATTCAACCGCATGGGCCTGCCGAAGCCGGATCTGGTTCTGTGGCTCGATATGCCGGTCGAAGTCGCCGAGACGCTCATGCGCAGGCGCGAGATCGACACCGGGATGAAGGCCGATATCCACGAGCGCGACGACGGATATCTCCACAAATGCCGCGAGGTCGCGCGGCAGGCCGCGGATTATTTCGGCTGGACGCGCGTTTCCTGCGTCCGGGACGGGAAGCTCCGTCCGATTGAAGACATTCACGAAGAATTGTACGAATATGTAAAAAAATGCATGGAGGAAGCGTAACAGTATGGTATATATCATCTTGGGTAAGGGCTTTGAGCCGATGGAAGCAGTTGCACCGTGTGATATTCTGCGGCGCGGCGGTGCAGACGTGCGCTTTGCCGGCATCGGCGGGACGCTGATCGAGGGCAGCCACGGCATTTGCGTGCAGGCGGACTGCACCGTGGAGGAAATGAAGCTGGAAAATGCCGATATGGTGATCCTGCCGGGCGGTCTCGGCGGCGTACACGCAATTCTGGCCAGCGAAACGGCCATGAATTTCATCCGCCTTGCGTATGAAAAAAACTACCTGATCGCGGCCATCTGCGCCGCGCCGACCATTCTTGCAAAGCTCCATATCACTGACGGCCGCAAGGCGACCTGCTACCCCGGTCTGGAAGACCAGATGGGCGCGGCGCAGATGATCCCCTGCGGCGCGGTGCAGGACGGAAACGTCATTACCGGCCGCGCGGCAGGCGCTGCCGACGAATTTGGCCTTGCCTGCCTGCGTGCGCTCAAGGGCGAGGAAGCGGCGCGTCAGATCGCTTCCGATATCGTCTACCGCGCATAAGGGAGGAACACATGGCAGAACTGACCCCGAACAGGCGTCCGGACGAACAGCCGCCGGAAAACGGCGAGCTGGAAAAAAGTCTGGAATCGCTGTCGCTCGACGAGCTGCTTGCGTCCGTTAAGGACGATCTTGCGCGCGTCGACGCGATGATGAACGACAAAGACGAGACAGAGCAGGCCGAATTGCAGGCCGAGGCCGAGCTGGAGCAGGAGGTGGAGCCGCAGAAGCAGCCGCCCAACATGCCCCCGCTGTTCGAGCCGAAGATCCCGGAGGAATACGCGGATCTGACCGTCGAGCAGGAGACGCCGGAACCGGAACCGGCTGCGGAGAAAAAGCGCAGCCGTCTGCCGTCCGGCATCCGGGTCCTGCTGTATGTGTGCTGCGTGCTGGCCGTTTCCGTGCTGCTCGCTGTGTTTGCGTGGCGCTGTGCCGACGATGTGCTGTCGCTGACCAAACAGGACGCCGAGGTAACTGTCACCATTTCCGACGGCGCAACGATCTCGCAGATTGCAAAGGAACTCAAGGACAAGGGTCTTGTCCGTTCGGAGACGCTTTTCAAGCTCTACTGCTGGGCCTCCCACGCCGAGCGCACCATCGAGCCCGGCACGTATTCGCTCAACAGCCGTTATGACTATCATGCGCTTGTCAGCAATATGGTCGAGACCAGCCCGGACCGTTCCGTCGTCGAGATCACCATTCCCGAGGGCTACGAGTGCGAGGATATTTTCCGCCTGCTGGAGGAAAACGGCGTCTGCTCGTATCAGGACCTGGCAAACGCGGCGGCAGATTACGAATTTGACTATGCGTTCCTGCAGGAGATCCCCTACGGCAGCGAAAACCGGCTGGAGGGCTATCTGTTCCCGGATACGTATCAGTTCTATATGGGCGACGATCCGGAAAACGTTATCGACAAATTCCTGCGCAACTTTGATAACAAATTCACCAGCGACCTCTATGACGCGCTGGACGCTCTGAACGACCGTCTTGCCCAGCACATGCGGCAGAACGCATTCTCCGAGACGGAGATCGCGGACGCGCAGCTTTCACTCTACGACCTCATCACGGTCGCGTCCCTCGTTGAAAAGGAGACGGCCAGAACGTCCGAGAGCGCGACAATCGCCTCCGTTATCTATAACCGCCTGTGCAGCAAGCTCTATCCGTGCCTCGAGATCGACGCGACCATCCAGTATGCGCTGGCCGAGCGCAAGGAGGTTCTGTCCAACGCGGACAAGGGCGTTCTCAGCCCCTATAACACCTATACGAACGCTGGCCTGCCTGCGGGCCCGATTGCGAACCCCGGCATGAATTCCATCCGCGCCTCGCTCTACCCGGCGGAGACGAATTACTATTTCTACGCGCTGGATACAACCGGCGTTCACCACTTCTCCGAGACGTACTACGAGCATCAGACCTTCCTGAACGAGCTTGCGGGCAAGGAGGAAGAGGAAACGCAGCCGGACGGCGCGGAGCAGACCGAAGAAACCGCTGATACGGAGAATCAGACAGATGGATAGACGCAAACCGGAGCTTCTGTGCCCGGCAGGGGATATGGAAAAGCTGCGCATGGCCGTCGCCTACGGCGCGGACGCGGTCTATCTGGCCGGAACCAGCTTCGGCATGCGCTCGTTTACGGCCAATTTCGCCCCCGGAGAGCTGCCGCAGGCGGTCAAGCTTGCGCATGACGCGGGCGTGAAGGTACACTGCACGGTCAATATCATGCCGCGCAACGACGAAGCCGCCGCGCTCCCTGCCTATCTTGAGCAGCTGGACGCGGCGGGTGTCGACGCGCTGATCCTTGCGGATCTCGGCGCGTTCATGATGGCCGGGAAATACGCCCCGCACTGCCAGCGCCATATCTCGACGCAGCAGTCGGTTGCAAACTACGCATGTGCGCAGAGCTGGTTTGATCTCGGAGCCAGCCGCGTCGTGCTTGCGCGGGAGCTGAGCCTGAAGGAGATCATGGAGATCCGCGCGCGCGTTTCGCCGGAGCTGGAGCTGGAGACCTTCGCCCACGGCGCCATGTGCGTCAGCTACAGCGGGCGCTGCCTGCTATCGAACTACATGACCGGCCGCG
>CADBOK010000074.1 GCA_902796245.1 Oscillospiraceae bacterium
CTGCAAACACTCGTCTTATCTCGGTGTGGTCAATGGTGAAACGGACAGTGTTCTGAAGCTCGAAAATGTAACGATCCAAAACTTCCGTGCAAACCGTATTATCCGCTCGGTCAGCGGGAAGTCGGTCGAGCTGACAAATGTAACGATCAAGAATAATACGCTGTACGATGCAAACCAGCCGGGACTGGTATGGCTGGTCAATACATTGGATTCGAAGCTGAAACGTGTAGTCATTACGGACAATCAGGCGGAAAAGACAAACCGGGCGATTGCGATCTGTTTGTACGGAGATAATAATGTGCAGACGCTCTATGCAGAAGAGCTTGAAGTGAAAAACAACGAGAACTTTATGCATGTGCTTGCGACAAATGGCTGCAACCATTCCGATCACATTACGCTGGAGTCCGGCATGATCAGCGGCAACATGGGAACCCCTGCAAACTTTTTTGTGGCGTGCATGCTGACGATCGGCGAAAACATGACGGTGAAAAATAACATGATCTTCAACAATGACAACGATCATGGAGATCCCTGCGTGCTGACGAATAACGGTACGATCATCGGCGATATTGCAGAAATTGACTGGGCGGTTTCAAGAGGACTCCCTGTCTATACCGGTTCCGGCACGCACAACGGTACGAAAACCAACATTGAAGTCCGGTAACTGCAAGAAAAAAGAATCCCTCATATAGAAACCCGCCCCCTGCCGCACAGAACGCGGCAGGGGGCGGTTCAATTTGTTTATTCCGGATCCGGCAGATCGACGATAACCGGCTCGTGATGGACGGCGGGCAGGAATTTTGTCAGGATATCCTGCATGGAGACGGCCAGCGTCGAGGTGTTGATGCACGGATGGCAGCCGATGCGCGCGGCCTCGGCGATGGGCTTGTCAAGCACGAGCTGAACGGCGTTTTCCGTGTCGTTCATCAGACCGAGCACACTGACGGAGCCGGGCGTGATATCGAGATATTTTTCCATATCCGCCGGATCCGCGAATGACAGCCGCGCCACGCCAAGCTGTTTGGAAAGGTCTTTCGTCTTGAACACCTTTTCACCCTCCAGCATCAGCAGATAAAACTGCGTCTTCTGCCTGTTGCAGAGGAATAGATTTTTACAGATCTTCTCGCCAAGCACCTGCTCGACGGCCTCACAGGCTTCAATCGTGTCTGCGTGATCGTGGTCGACACGGGCGTAGGGGATCTGAAGCCCGTCCAGCAGCGCATAGCAGCGCCGCTCCTTTTCCAGCCGCTCCGATGCATTGTCCGGGCGGCCCTCATACCGTACAGGGTCGATATACATATGTTTCAGCCGTTGCGGATGTAGAGCTCCGCGGCCTGCACCTCTTTCTCATAGGGATTTAAGTACCGGTTCACAATGTCTGCGACGCCTCCCGCGTCAAGGACATAATAGGAACCGCTTGAAAAATTTGCGGCGTAGCCGGGCAGCGTCGACGAGGCGATTTCGCTGCGGCCGCAGAGCAGGAAGCTCTCGGCCAGCCACAGAAGATTGGGCTTTGTCAGATTCGTGTTCGTGTGCTCCAGCACCAGCTTCACGGCCTTCGACAGATGCAGCGCGCCCTTCGGCGATACCCACTGCCGGAGCGCGGCCGAGACGAGTGAACGCTGCACCTCGATGCGCCCGAGATCCGCCGTCGCATAGCCGGAGCGGAAGCGCGCGACCTGCATGGCCTGCTCGCCGTTCAGGCGCTGCGTTCCGGCCTGCAGATCGATATTCAGTCCCTGCGTGGGATCGGAATAGTGCATGTCGACCGGCACGTCGAACGTGATGCCGCCCATCAGATCGACCAGCTGCTCAAACACGCTCAGATCGACCACGGCGTAGCCGTCCGGCTCAAAGCCGATGATCTCCGACACGCGCAGCAGCAGCTCCTGCATGCCGTCCTCGCCGCCACCGGCCCAGCCGTAGGCGGAGTTGATCTTCGGGACGGAATATTCGCAGAAGATCAGTGTGTCACGCGGGATGGAGACCAGATGAATGGTCTTTTCCGTGCGGTTCACGTTTAAGAGCATCATGGAGTCCGTGCGGTAGCCGCCCTCGTCCGTACCCGCGATGAGAATGGTCGCGCAGCCTTTTTTGCGTGCGGAAAGCGCGGCCTCGCTCTGCGGCGCGCGGGCAATGAGAAAATGGAACGCGGCCAGACCGAGTGCCAGAAGCAAAATCAGAGCCAGCACAATGCGCAGCCCGTGTCTGCGCTTCGGTTTTTCAGGCTTCCCGCGCCGGCGCTTTTCCGGCTGCGTGAGCTTTTCCTCCTGTTCGGCGCGCGTGCTGCGCTCGTCGTCGCTCAGACCCTGCGTGTAGAGCCATTCGGCGTATTCCGCTGTGCTCCTGTGCGCGCCTGCGTGTTTTCGTTCTGCCTTTTTCCGCTTCATGTGCGCAGCACGCTCCTGTTCGAATGCCTGCTGACGCTCTGCTCTTGCAAGCCGCTCCTGCTCCCGGGCGCGCTCGTACTCCGCGCGCCGCGCGCGCTGGTACGCGGGCTTGGACTGCTCGTAATACGTCAGCGGAGCCTCCGGCTCCTTCTGTTCCTCCGGGCCATAGAATTTGCCGTAGTCGATGTGCACATCATCTGCGTTCATCGGTTCTGCGCCGTCCGCCTCCGGCTCTTCTGCGGGAGGGGACTGCTCCGCAACGCTGTCGTCCGTTTCGCCGAGCAGGGATTTTACGTCCTGCAAAAGCGCGTCGACGTCTTCTGCGTCCGGCTTTTTCGGCTCAGCTTCCTGTCCGGGCTGCATTGAATACTTGTCTTCCATACTATGTTCTCCTTCCATTTTCCGCGCAGCCGGGGCGGCTGGTGGAAAGAAAGTCCCATAAATGTTGCATCATTGTAACATAAATTCACCAAAAAGTAAATACTGTGCGTACTTCCTGCATTGCAATCGCGTCTGTTCCGTGGTAAACTGTTTTCAACTGCCTGAGGGAGGGTGTATGAATTTGAACTGGGATGCTGCGTTTGCCGCGTGCAAAAGCTATGAGGATGCGGAGGTTTCCGCTGCGCTGCAAGCTGTGATCGACGCGGCGGGCGGCCTTGACTGGGTCACGCCCGGCATGCGTGTGGCGCTGAAGCTCAATCTTGTCTCTGCCATGAAGCCGGAGCAGGCTGCCACGGTTCATCCGGCCGTCGTCTGCGCGCTTGTAAAGCTGCTGACGGCGCGCGGCGCGCATGTAATCCTTGGAGACAGCCCCGGCGGGCTGTATACGAGCGCGCATTTACAGCGCGTCTACGACGTGACGGGTCTTCGTGCCGCCGAAGCGCTCGGTGCGGAGCTCAACACGGATTTTTCCGTCTGCACCGTCTCGTATCCGGAAGCCATTCAGGCGCGGTCGTTCACTATGACCGCCTATCTGAAGCAGGCCGACGCGATTATCGATGTCTGCAAGCTCAAAACGCACGGCATGATGGGCATGACGAACGCCGTCAAGAATTTTTTCGGCATCATCCCCGGCACGATGAAGCCGGAGTACCATTATAAATACCCGAAGGCCGCCGATTTTGCCGATATGCTTGTCGACCTCTGCGAATACTGTAAGCCCCGCCTGTGCATCTGCGACGCGGTCGTCGGCATGGAGGGGAACGGCCCGACGCAGGGCTCCGCGCGGCCCATCGGCTGCCTGATCGCGGCGCGAAACGCGCATAAGCTTGACTTGTCCGCCTGCGGCCTCATCGGCCTGACGCCCGGCGAGGTGCCGACGCTTGCCGCCGCCATCCGGCGCGGCCTGTGCCCGGACAGCGCGGAAAAGCTGACGATCTTCGGCGACCCTGCTGCCTTCACAGTGCCGGATTATAAGACCGTTCCCTCGCAGGCGAGCGTCTTTTTCCGCAGCGGCGGAAAGGGGCCGCTTTCCAGACTTGCCGACAGCGTGAAGCTCCATATGTTCACGCCCTTCCCGAAGCTGCGCGCGAAGGACTGCGTCGGCTGCAAAAAATGCGCGAATATCTGCCCGGCAAAGGCCATCACGATGAAACGCGGCAAGCCGCGCATAGACCGAAAAGCCTGCATCCACTGCTTCTGCTGTCAGGAATTTTGCCCGAAGGGCGCGATGGTGGTCGGAAGGACCGCGCTGGCAAAGCTGCTGGAAAAGGGTTGAGCGATGCGTTGCCAGAAATCCCCGGCATAGTGCCCGCCGGTTCGGCTTATCCTAACAGAAAAAGGAGGCCGGGCCGATGCGAGCAGAGTTTTTGTGGGAAGTTTTTACCGATACCGGCGCGCCGGAGGCGTATCTGTTATTCAAGGATGCAGGCCGCGCGCAGCAGAGCGTAAGGAAAGTGGAGCATGGACTACCTGACGACACGGGGGCTTGTCCTCCGGACAACAGAATATAAGGAGACGGATCGGATTCTGACGGTCCTGAGCGCCGACCGCGGTTTGCTGACCATGAAGGCGCGCGGCGTTCGCTCCAACCGCAGCAAGCTCAAGGGCGCGTGCCAGCTGCTGACCTACGCGGAATTTACCGTCGGCGAGGCGCACGGCTTTTCGGCCATTACCGAGGCAACCGCGATTGAGATGTTCCCGGAGCTGCGGATGGACATTGAGCTGCTGGCGCTTGCCAGCTATTTTGCCCAGTTGGCGGAGGTCTTATCGCAGGAGGACGCGGCGAGCCCCGCGCTGCTGCCGCTGATTCTGAACGCGCTGTTTGCGCTGGCAAAGCTCAAAAAGCCGCCGAAGCTCGTCAAAGCGGCAACGGAGCTGCGCCTTGCTGCCCTCGCTGGCTATCAGCCGGAGCTTTCCGGCTGCTGCGTGTGTGGAAACGAGAGCCCCGACCGGTTTTCCATTGCCGACGGGACGCTCGAATGCGCGTCCTGCCGCGCGTCCGACGGGGTGCGCATGCCGTTGTCGCCCGCGTCTCTGGCTGCGATGCGGTATATCGTCTCCTGTCCGGATAAAAAGCTGTTTTCCTTCGCGCTGACCGGCACGGCGGAAAAGGAGCTGTGCGACGCGGCGGAGAGCTATCTGCTCACGCAGCTCGAGCGCAGCTTCTATACACTCGATTTTTATAAGTCTCTTTTGACAGAATAGGATCGTACTTATGAACGAACAATATGAAAAATCACTGACAAAGCTGGAGCTGGACAAGGTTTTGGCCCTGCTCGCGGATCACGCCGCGTCGCAGGCGGCAAAAGAACGCTGCCTTGCCGTCCGTCCGAGTACGGACGCGGATGAGATCCGTCATCTTCTGGCCGAAACGAGCGCCGCCTGCGCCTGCATCACAGTCAAGGGCTCGCCGTCCTTCGGCGGTCTGTATGATGTCGGCGCTTCGCTCGACCGCGCCGACCGCGGCGGCTGCCTCAGCCCCGAAGAGCTGCTGCGCATCGCGGCTGTTTTAAAGTCCGCCCGCCAGACCAAAGCGTATTCCGAGGGTGAGGGGAGAAGCGCACAGGAGCCGACCGTGCTGGATGTGTACTTCCAGCAGATCACCACGAATAAATATCTGGAGGAGCGCATCTTTACCTCCATCCTCTCCAAGGACGAGATTGCGGACGCGGCCAGCAGCGAGCTTGCCTCCATCCGCCGGAAGATCCGCCAGCAGAGCGCGAAGATCCGTGAATCGCTGCAAAAGATCATCACATCGCCGTCCTATGCGAAGATTTTACAGGAGCCGATCGTGACCATTCGCTCTGACCGCTTCGTCGTTCCGGTCAAGGCCGAGTGCAAAAGTCAGCTTCCGGGCCTCGTACATGACGTGTCTTCCTCCGGCAGCACGTATTTCATCGAGCCCATGTCCGCCGTCAACGGCAACAACGAGCTGCGCGAGCTGTTCATGGCCGAGCGTAAGGAGATCGAGCGCATTCTTGCCGAGCTTTCCGCCGAGGCTGCGGGCCACCGCGAGCAGATCAGGCTGGATTATGACGTGCTGTTGGATCTGGAATGCATTTTCGCGCGGGCACGTCTGTCCTTTGCCATGCGCGCCATCTGCCCGGAGGTGCGTACGGACGGCCAGCTGAGCCTCATCCGTGCCCGCCATCCGCTCATCACAGGAAAGACCGTCGTTCCCATCTCCGTGCGCCTCGGCAGTGATTTCGATACGCTCATCATCACCGGCCCCAACACCGGCGGCAAGACCGTCACGCTCAAGACGATCGGCCTTCTTACGCTCATGGCTGAGTGTGGCCTGCATATCCCTGCCGACGACGGCAGCGCGGTCAATGTCTACGAGCAGGTTTTCGCCGACATCGGCGACGAACAGTCCATCGAGCAGTCGCTTTCCACGTTCTCGTCGCATACAAAGAATATTGTGGAGATCCTCAAGGTCTGCGACAAGGACAGTCTCGTCCTGTTTGACGAGCTCTGCGCGGGCACCGACCCCGCCGAGGGCGCGGCGCTTGCCATTTCTATCATTGAGTTCTGCCGCAAGTGCGGTGCGGGCGTCGCAGCGACGACGCACTATGCCGAGCTGAAGCTCTACGCCATGCGCACGACCGGCGTCATGAACGCCTCCTGCGAGTTTAACGTCGAGACGCTCCAGCCGACCTACCGGCTGCTCATCGGCGTACCCGGCAAATCCAACGCATTTGCCATCTCCAAGCGGCTCGGCATCGACGAGGTCATTTTGGAGCAGGCGCGCAGTCTCGTCAGCCAGAACGATGTAAATTTTGAAGATGTTCTGACCCAGCTCGACCAGCAGCGGCAGGAGATGGAGAAAGCGAAGGAGGAGGCCGAGCGCCTGCGCCGCGAGACGGAGAAGCAGAAGGAAAAATCCGACGAGTATTACGCGCAGATCAAGCAGGAAAAGGAAAAGGCTGCCCAGCAGGCGCGCAAGGAGGCGCAGTATATCATCGACGACGCCCGCCGCGCTGCCGACGCGGTCTACGAAGAGCTCAAGCAGCTCCGGAAGCAGGCGAAAAACGGTGCGTTTGTCCCCGGCTCCAACGAAAAACAGGCACAGCTGCGCCGCAGCCTCAACGAAGCGGAGAGCAGAATGCAGCCCCAGCGCGAGGAAAAGCAGCGTCCGGAGCCGACCCGCGCCATCCGCGTGGGCGATACGGTTGAGCTGCTGAAGCTCGGCACCAAGGCAAACGTCCTCGCCATCAATAAGGACGGAAGCTATCAGCTGCGCGCCGGCATCATGCAGGTCACGGCAAAGCCGGATGAGGTGTACCTCCTTGAAAACGAGACGCAGAACGCGGCAAAAAAGGTCATCGCGGGCAAGGTGCGCGAGCTGAAAGCCGCGGCGCAGCCCGAGCTCGATATCCGCGGCATGGCCGTTGACGAGGCGCTGCCGGTGCTCGACAATTTCCTGGACGCGGCCTATATGGGCAATCTCCCGAACGCGCGCATCATCCACGGCAAGGGAACCGGCGTCCTGCGTGCAGCCGTACAGGACGAACTGCGCCGCTGCAAATACGTCAAGTCCTTCCGCCTCGGTGTCTACGGCGAAGGCGAATCCGGCGTGACGGTCGTCGAATTCAAATAACTTCCGTCGTTTCCTGTCCGGAAATGGGAGCGCAATGAAATAGTGATTGACTTTTCAATGAAATTTGCTAAAATTAGAAGGTCGATAGCAATTAAAAACCGCGGCAAGATGTATAAGGAGTGTCGTCTATGTACATGCAGCAATCCATCGTGAAGTGCGAATCCGGCCTTTACAACCGGCAGGCCACCTACTTCATCCAGAAGGCCAATGAATTCAAGTCCAGCATCTGGGTCGAGGTCGAGGACCGCAAGATCAACGCCAAGAGCCTGCTCGGCGTTCTGTCCATGGGCATCACCAAGGGCACACGTGTCAGCATCATTGCGGAAGGCCCCGATGAGGAAGAAGCAGTAAAAGCACTGACCGACATGCTCGTAAAAGAGGTCTTCTGAGTCATTTTTTACAACCGGCACTGACAGGAGGGGCTTGCCCCCTCCTGATTCTGCCGCCCGATCCACACACTTGCTGGCGCTGCGTCCGCAGCGCTTTTTTCATGATACGGTATGACGTTTGAAGAATTAAAGGACAAAGCGCTTTCGCTCCCATACGAGCCCGGCGTCTACCTCATGCAGGATAAGACCGGCACGGTCATCTATGTCGGCAAGGCCAAAAAGCTCAAAAACCGCGTCAGCCAGTATTTTCAGGATACGGCGGCGCACACGCCGAAGACGCGCAGGATGGTCTCCCAGATTGACCATTTCGACACCATCGTCGCGCGCTCGGAATTTGAGGCGCTGGTGCTCGAGTGCTCGCTCATCAAGCGGCACATGCCGAAGTACAACATCCTGCTCAAGGACGACAAGGGCTATCCCTATCTGCGTGTCGATCTGACGCAGGACTATCCCGTCATGCAGATGGTCAGCAAAACGGCAGGGGACAAGGCCAGCTACTTTGGCCCCTTCGGTGGCCGCTCCGTCACGCAGCACGTGATCGACACGCTCCGCCTGACGCTGAAGCTCCCCGGCTGCTCCAAGCAGTTCCCGCGCGACCTCGGCAAGGATCGTCCATGTCTCAACTTCCACATGAACAACTGCGACGGCTGGTGCCAGCTCTCGCGCACCCAGCAGGACTACCACGCCCGCATGGAGCAGGCTGTCCTGATTTTGCAGGGCAATTACAAAAAGGTCGCGGACGAGCTGCGCGCACAGATGGAGGCCGCTGCCGATAAATTGCAGTTTGAGCTTGCCGCGTCATTGCGCGACCGGCTGCGCGCCGTTGAATCCCTCGGCGAAAAGCAGCTCGTGACTGCCGGAACGATGGCCAATACCGACGTGATCGGTTATTACCAGAACGAGGCGCGGGCCTGCTTCGCAGTCCTGCATTATGTAAACGGGAACCTGCTCGATAAGGAATACGAGATCCTTTCCCCGGCAGACGACCCGAAGGAGGCTGTCTCCACCCTTGTCAAGCAGTTTTATCTCTCACGCGGCGCAGCGCCCAAGATCATCCTCACGCCATTTGAGCTGGAGGACGCGGAGCTGTTCTCTGCGCTTTTGCAGCAGGAGCTGAATAAAAAAGTCCTCATCCGCAAGCCGCAGCGCGGCGATAATGTGCGGCTGGTCGAGCTTGCACACAAAAACGCGCGCGAGGAAGCCGAGCGCATCACCACCAAGGCCGAGCGGCGCACCGGGACCCTCGGCGCGCTGGCCGACATGCTCCATCTTCCGGACATACCGCACCGGATGGAGTCCTATGATATTTCCAATCTGGCCGGAACAGATATCGTTGCGTCTATGGTCGTTTTTCAGGACGGCAGGCCGCTCAAATCCGCCTATAAGCGTTTCCGCGTCGAGGGCCTGAGCGATCAGGACGATTACGCCTCCATGCATCAGGTGCTCCTGCGCAGGCTGACGCATTATGTCCAGCAGGACGCGGGCTTTTCCGAGCGGCCCGACGTGCTGCTGATCGACGGCGGCATCGAGCATGCGAAAATCGCCGAGGATGTCCTGCAGACGCTCGGACTGGATATCCCGACCTACGGCATGGTCAAGGACGACAAGCACCGCACAAGAGCGCTCGTGACCGCCGCAGGCGATGAGATCGCCATCAGCGCCGTGCCCTCTGTCTTCGCCCTCATCGGCACGATCCAGGAGGAAACGCACCGCTTCGCTATCACGTACCAGCGAGCCCTCCGCTCGCGCCGCATGAAAAAATCCGGACTGGAGGATATCCCCGGCATCGGCGAAAAACGGCGGCAGGCGCTGTTAAAGAAATTCCGCTCTGTCAAGGCCATTTCGCAGGCGGAGCGCAGCCAGCTCGAGCAGGTGCTTCCCGTCTCTGCCGCGTTGGCTGTCTATCAGCATTTTCACCCGAAGGAAGGAGGGCAGGCGCCATGCGCGTCATCACAGGAACGGCCAGAGGCGTCCCGCTGAAGGCCCCGAAGGGCATGGATACCCGTCCGACCATGGATCAGGTCAAGGAGGGCATGTTCTCCGCCATCCAGTTGGAGGTCGAAGGACGCAGAGCGCTCGACCTGTTCGCAGGCTCCGGCCAGCTCGGCATTGAGGCGCTCAGCCGCGGGGCCGCGCACTGCACGTTTGTCGACAAAGGCCGCGAGCCGGTCGCGGTCATCCGGGAAAACCTGAAAAAGACAAGGCTGGAAGATCGTGCCGAAATCGTGCAGGCGGATTACAGTTCCTACCTGAAAACCTGCCGCGCACAGTTTGATTTGATCCTCTTAGACCCGCCTTATGCGGAAATTTTCCTTGAAACTGCGCTAAAAATCATATCAGAAATTGACATTTTGACGAACAGTGGTATAATAGTCTGTGAAAGACCCTATGAGAAGTCCCTTCCGGACGAAATTCCGGGTCTTGCGCGTTACCGCGATTACCGTTACGGCAAGGCTGCGGTGACCATTTTCCGCAGAGGATAGCCGTCTGGAGGAGCTATGAAGACAGCGATTTACCCCGGCAGCTTCGACCCTGTCACAAACGGCCATCTCAACATCATCACCCGCGCGGCGCGCAGCTTTGACCGGCTGATCGTCTGTGTGATGTATAACTGTGAAAAAAGTCCCATGTTCACGCCGGAAGAGCGTGCCGAGCTCATTCGCCGCGTGACTGACGATATCCCGAATGTCGAGGTCATGCACTCGGACAAGCTGCTGGCAGACTTTGCGCGCGAACAGGGCAGCTCCATTATCATCAAGGGCCTGCGGGCCGTTTCTGATTTCGAGCGCGAATTCCAGATGGCGCTCATGAATCATAAACTCAATCCCGGACTTGATACCATGTTCCTGACTGCTGAGCATCAGTTTATGTATCTGAGCTCCAGCGCCGTCAAGGAGCTGGCACGGTATGACGCCGACGTGAGTGATTTTCTCCCGGCTGCGATCATTCCGGATTTCAAAGCTCGCATGATGGAGCAAATCTAAGGAGGTATATTTATGGCAAGCGGTATTGAAGAGATCCTGACGACGTTATACGAGATGGTACAGGATGCGTGGAGCCTCCCGCTCGGCGCGGACAAGTGCGTGCTCGAACGCGACAAGGTCCTCGATCTTCTCGATGAGATCAGCAACCAGCTTCCCGGTGAGCTCAAGCAGGCCAAGACGATCGTCGAGTCCCGCAACGAGGTCATTACCAACGCCAAGCGCGAGGCCGAAAACATTCTCAAGCAGGCTGAACAGCGCGCCCGCCAGATGATCTCGCACGAAGAGGTTTATCTGCAGGCCCAGAAAGAGGCCGACGACCTGATGAAGAACGCGCAGGCCAAGATCAAGGAGCTGCGTCAGGTCACGAACGACTATGTCGACGACTCCATGAAGCGCACAGAGGACGCCATCGCGCAGGCCCTGAGCGAGATCCGCGAGTCCCGCGGCAAATTCCGCGCGCTCGTCAATCCGCAGCAGGCCAAGCCCTCGCCCATCATCGAGGACGTGTAAGCGTCCGGTTCCCCATATCGTTACAAGCTGAGAAGAGGAGTAAGATCCGAAAACGCAGCCCCAGAGAAAAGGCGGTCGGTGCAAGCCTTTGCGCGTGCGGATCTTTGTCGCCTCCGAGCCGCCGGGCCGAAATCGCAGTAAGCCCCGCCGGACCCTCCCGTTACAGAGGTATGAGTGCCCGCGCAAGCGGGAACGCAGGTGGTACCACGGAGATTTTCTTCGCCCTGAGTCTGTCAGTAAGACTCAGGGCTTTTTGTTTTGAGAAAGAGAGGAGATACCGCATGCCGAGCGAATTTGTATTTGTCCCCACACCCTACGGCGCAGAGCTGCAGGACGAGCTCGCGAAAGCGCTGCGGGCGCGCACGGAGATCATCTCCCGAAAGAAAAATCCGAAGCTCTGGCGCATGACCGACGGTGTGAACCGCTTCACGGAGGAACACAAAGCGGAGGATCCGGTGCTCAAGCGCCGGAAGATCGTGCAGACCGTTTTATCCGTGATATTGGCAGTCATGGGCGTTTTCCTGCTCGTGACGGGCCTGACGGAGCCGAGGGACACGACGCTGCTTGCAGCCGGCGTAATCGCGCTGGTCATCGCTGCCGCCCGATTCCTTCCAAGGCCGGACGCGAGCATGACGCGGCAGTTTCAGAAGTCCGCGTCGCTGCTGTTAAAGAGCCTTGGCGGGCTGGATCTGTCGTCAAAGCCGAAGATCCGCTTCACGGACGAGGCCATGCAGATCAAGACAAACCAGAAATCCGCCGATTTCCCATATGAGAAGATGGAAACGCTGGTGGAAACGCCACGCCTCTATTTGCTGACGCATTCCGGCTCGGCGACCGTCCTGCAGAAGAAAGACCTGATCCTGGGCACGCCGGAGGAATTTCTGGATTTTTTCCGTGCCCACGCCAGCTGCCCCTGCGCAGAATTGACAGAAGAATAA
>CADBOK010000075.1 GCA_902796245.1 Oscillospiraceae bacterium
CATGCACTTGTTTTCCTCCGTGCGGGCGAGTCTGCACGGGCAGTAGCCGCCGGTGCGTTTCAGGCCCTCCTTGATGCGGGCGACGACCTCCTTGTCCTCGTTCAGCCGTACCTTCAAAGCGCCTCCAGCTCCTTCTTAAGCGCGTCCTTCTCGCGGTAGCCGACCAGACGCTTCACGACCTTGCCGCCCTTGACGCACAGCAGCGTCGGGATAGACTCGATCTGGAACTCCATAGCCAGATCGCGCTCGTCGTCGACGTTGACCTTGCAGAATTTCACGCCGGAAACCTCCGGCTCCAGCGCCTCCATCACGGGCGCAAGCATCATGCACGGGCCGCACCAGCTTGCCCAGAAATCCACCACGACGGGTGTTTCGGCCTGCATGACTTCCTGTTCAAAATTATCCAGTGTTACGATCGTCATATTCGCGTGACCTCCCTGTTTTTCCTTAGAATCCCACGCCTTGCCCGGTTTATGCCTCCAGACGGTCGCAGATGGCCTGCGCAGCGGGGGTTTTGTGCATGGCAAGCAGCGACTGGCGCATGATAAGGCGCTCTTCGTCGCATTCCAGCAGACGTTTGCAGAGCGCCGCGATGGCCTCCGGCGAATCCGCCGTGGCCGCGCCGCCGTGCGAAACGAAGAATTCCAGATTCGGCGTCTCGCAGCCGCCGACCACATTGACCAGCACCATCGGCAGTCCCTTGACCATGGCCTCCGTCGTGCTGATGCCGCCGGGCTTTGTCAGAAACAGATCGGCGCTGTCCATCATGACGGAAACGTCGCTGATGTATCCGCAGATGTGGATGTTGGGCCTGTCTGCGAATTTTCTCCGCATACGCCGCAGAAGCTGACGGTTGCTGCTGCATGCCACAGTCACATCATACTCCACCGGAAGCGAATTTGCAAGCAGCTGCGTGATTTCTTCCATCGGCCCGCAGCCCATGCTGCCGGTCATCATCAGAAGGTGCCGGTGCGACGGGTCAAGCCCGACGGCCTTTTTGGCCTCCTGCACCGGCAGGCGGGAATAGAGCGCTTCGCGCACCGGGATGCCGAGCGGCGCGATCGTGTCCGGGTTGACGCCGTTTTTCACGAACAGCTCCGTCAGCGCCGCGTCCGGAATGACGCAGGTGTCCAGCCGCATGCGGTCGCACGACGGGCTTGCGGTATAGTCCGTGGCGATGAACATGGTCTTGACGGGCAGGGGAGACTCCCGCTGGATAAACGTCAGCATCAGCGCCGGGAACAGGTGGACGCACACGACCGCGTCATAGCCGCCCGCCAAAATCGACGCGCGCAGCCGCTTGCACCCGCGCCGCAGAATACGGCAGGCGGCGGAGGACTCGTCAAACGACGCCGGGTGCTCCTCCGCGTATTGATAGCCCTTGTTGTAGAGCTTGGGGAAGTAGCGGTAAAAGCGCACGTGCCAGCCGCTCACAAAGCGGCTCGTGCCCTTGGAGACGTATAACAGCGCGTCGTCCGTCTCATACGTATGGCCGCGCCTCAAAAGCTCCGTGCCGATGGCGCTGGCACAGGAATTGTGCCCGCCGCCGGTGTTGCAGCTGAGAATCAGTACCTTCATGCCTCTTTGCTCCTTTTCATACGCATCCGCTCGTAAAGCCGGACAAGGCGCGGGCGGTTGTAGCGCTGGATCAGAATAAAAATCAGATTGCCGAAAATCGCGTAGACCAGATACAGAAGGATCCCCCACGCGCATGGCCAGATGAAAATCACCCCGAGCCCGGCCAGCATCAGAAGCGCATGCGTCGCCTCCGCCGCGCAGGTCTCGCGGATCATGACGAGCAGCGTCTGTTCGTCCGGGCGCGCGGACAACTTCTTTGGCGGCATGAGCTTCGGGAAAACCCTGCTCATATCCGGCACCCGGCTCTGCCAGCGCGCGATGCCGAGCGCGTCATAGACCTTTCCGTCCCGCTCAAACGAAAACGCGCGGTAAGGAAAGCGCGTATAGTCGAACCAGATCTTCGGAACGAGCCGCCCGAGCAAAAAGCTCAGAACGCCCAGCCCGGCAAGATAGCAGGCACATTTCAAAAACGGCACGGTTCGGCTCACTTCCTCTCTGCAAATCGCGGAAACCTATTATTCGATATAATAATATCAAATTCGCCCGGATCTGCCTATGGGCACATTTTCATTTCTGCCCATTCGGGCTTTTCTGCGGAAATTTGTGATTTTTCATGAATTTGGAACAATTGCATTGCCGGACACGTCAAACTATGGTATCCTGAATACACTGGTATAAACCCCTCAGGCAATTCCGTTTATTTAAAGATCAGAAAAGGAGCGTAATCAAATGGGACTTATCAAAGCGGCACTCGGCGCTGCCGGCGGTGTGATGGCCGATCAGTGGAAGGAGTATTTTTACTGTGAATCCATTCCGGAGAACGTGATGGCGGTCAAGGGTCTGCACCGC
>CADBOK010000076.1 GCA_902796245.1 Oscillospiraceae bacterium
AAAACACATGATTGCCGAACACTATAGATGAAATGGCAAAAAAGCCAGTCATCTCAACGTGTTCGGCAATTTTTTATTCTCAAAATTTTTTGGTAACTCCATGGATGAAATCACGGATGGCAGGGGCTTATGCCGGGGCCGCCTGTTTTTACATGAACGTCGCCTGTGCGTCCGCGCAGAGTCTTCCCTGCGGATCTGTCAGTTTTGCCTCCGTAAACACGACCGCCCGCCTGGCCTTGCGGACATGGGCGCTGACCGTCGCCGTGTCCGCGCGCACCGGGCGCAGAAAATCGACAGAAAGACTGACCGTGGAAACGAGGTTCGCCTTCCGTTCATAGCGTGCCAGCATCCCCATCGCCATATCCAGCATGGTGGTCATAATGCCGCCATGGAGCGTCCCTTTGGGGTTCAGCATCCAGCTGCGGAGCGGAAAGGTCAGCGTCAGCGTTTTTTCCTCCGCGCTGCACGCGGCAAGGGAGGGCGACAGCAGATCATTGATTCCATTCTCGCCGCATGGTATGTCCGGCCCGCAAACGCCGTCGCAGCGGCAGATTTCGCGGAAAACGCGCGCCATATAGGCCTGCTCTGGTTCATCTGCCAGTCTGGCGAATCCGCCCCTTCCCGTGTGGGAAGGGGCGGCATTTTTTATGCGTTTGCGCGGTAGAGGAACGTCACAATCTGGCCGCAGGTGCAGGCGGCGTCCGGCGAGAAGTGCTTCGCGTCCGTGCCGGAGGCGATGCCGTTCTTGACTGCCCAGCGGACGGCGGCGTTATAATACGCACCGCCGGGAACGTCGGAGAAGGGGTTCGTACCGGTAATGGCGGCGAGGACGCCCGAGAGCGCCGCGTCGGCCTCCTGCTGGGGCTCCTCCGGCTTGGGCGTGACGGTCAGGGTGACGGTGATGAAGTGCACCGCGCCATTTTCGGTATGTACGTAGAGCGTGTCGGTGTACGTACCGGGCTGCAGACCGGCCTTCGGCGTGATGGTCACGCGCATGCTGTTGATGGCCGCATCAAAGTAGCCGTAATCCGACTTGACCTCGTTCAGCTCATCGGCGCCATCAAACAGAACCGTTGCGGACGGCGTATCGCCATAGACGGCAGAGCCGAGATCGACGGCCATCTGCCTGCCCTCGTCCTTGCCGGGGATCTCGTCAACAGAATCCGTCCATTTTGCATAATAGGTCTGCCCGGCAGCGGGATCGTCCGCAGTTACAGCTTCCCTTGTTCCTAAGGGAAGCCTTTTGTGCGCGCTTTGTAGGGGTCGATGTGGGCATCGACCCCTACAATGGAATTTGGATATGCGTGCGGAGCCGCCCGCTGCTTTTATTCTTTATTGGCCGTCGTGCCGCGCACGGGGTTTTTCGTTGCGGGGGAATCGTCGGAGCCGGGCTCGTACCACTTGTTCTGGCCGTAGATCAGAACCGGCGTGCCGTCGTCGATGTTGTCAAAGATCTTCGCCATCGCGGCCTCCGGGATATTGATGCAGCCATGCGAGCCGTTGTAGACATACTGGTCGCCGCCGAAGACGCTGCGCCACGACGCATCGTGCAGGCCGATCACATCGCCGATCACGCTGACCCAGTATTTGACGAAGACCTCGTAATCCACGCCCGTGAGCGTGCAGTTTCTCTGCCGGTTGTGCGATTCGTACAGACCCGTCGGCGTCCGGCGGTAGCCGACCATACCGGTGACGATATCGGTGTTGACCAGCACTGTCCCATTTTTGATGAACGTCAGCTGCTGGTTGTCCAGATCGACCTCCACATGCGTCTGCGAGATATCAAACGGCGCGCCCCAGCGGTAGCAGGTCAGCGCTGCGTCAAGCGTGCAGGACTCCATCGCGCACAGCGCCTGCATCAGCTGTTTGGAGACGCCTGCCTCGTCCACGCGGTAGTCGCACTTGATGAAGTCGATCGTCGTCATGCCCTTGACATAGGAGTCAAAGCGGAACGGAACGTCGTATGTACCATACTGCGCCGCCCAGTCGGAGACGAGCGCCGCAATCGCGTCCGTGTCGGGCCGCACACGGCTGCCGTCTGTCTGCACAAGCGACTGGAGCGTCTCGCCGGAAACGGTCTCGCTTCCGGAGTCGAATTGAACGAGGAGCTGCATATCCGCGCTCGCTTTTTTCCACGCGGCCGCGTCCAGCGTCAGAACGCCGTCTTCCAGCCGCACAGGCTCCTTTTTGAATGTGTCCGTCAGCGCCTTTGCCGCGTCCTTGTCTACGGCCTGCGCCTGCACGAGCGACTCGAGCAGCGTCCCGCTGCCGTCAGTCATGGTGCTTTGCAGCGCCAGGAACGTCATAAGCGCCAGATCCCCGCGCGTGAACGTGCCGCCGAAGAGCGTTTTCTCATAAAAGCCGCACCGGACGGCAAAGTCCTCCGTCCCGGCCCATTCGAAATCCGTTCCGTCCTGATACCCCAGCGCGCGCAGCAGAAACAGCGCGTAATCGCGCGCGCGGCAGGGTGCGTCCGCGCCGTAGCGCGTTTCGCTCATACCCTTGACGAGTCCCCGGCTGTACAGCCACGCCAGATACGGCGCGGCCCAGGTATTGCCGTCCTCAAACGGGTGGGAGATCTCGCCGGCGGCATAGAGCGTCCGGGCTTCCTCCTCCGCGCCGTACAGGCGCACGAGCATGACGGCGGCCTCACTGCGCTTCGGCGCGCGTTCGAGCTCGAAGCCGGTATCCGTTCCGCGGAAGACGTCGATTTTGCAGAGCGCCTCGGCGCTCTGCTGCGCGGAGGCCGAGGCGGCAGGCAGGCACAGCGCCGCGCAGAGCGCGGCAATCAGCAGCAGAATGCAGATGATTCGTTTCATGGGGAGCTCCTTTTCCTTTTTCTTTCGTTTCATTATAACAGACGCACCGCCGCGCGGCAAGGCCCTTGAATCGCTCCCGAATAAATGTCCTTCGGACATTTATTCGGGAGCTCAGCGTGTCGAAAAAGTCTTTTCGCCCCGCTGAGGCAGATTTTCGAAC
>CADBOK010000077.1 GCA_902796245.1 Oscillospiraceae bacterium
ACACAGCCAGCTCCCTGGCTCTGGTGAGTAAGTCCTCTGTCATACGGGCACCTCCAGGCTGTGTATGCTATTGGAGTATATGCCCGCATGCCGCGGAGTATGAACCCGCCGCCCGCGCGCCGGACGGCCACTTGAGAAAGGCTCCCCTGGAAGGGGAGCCTTTGGTGCGCTTCGGCGGCTTTTGAATCGTTTATCCGATCAGGCTGCACACGAGGTCGGTGTATTCGCCTGCGTCTTCGACCGGCAGGTCGGCCATAAGCAGCGCCTGCGTGTAGAGGATCTTCACCAGATCCTCCGCCTTCTTCTCGTCCTGCGCAACCGCGATCTGCAGCTTCGCGAAGATCGGGTGGCCGGCGTTCAGCTCAAGGATGCGGTCGGCCTTCATGCCCGTCTCGGGGTTCATGCGCTTGAAATATTTCTCCATCTCAAACGTCATGCCGCCGTCGGGGACGACGCTGACGGGGTGGCTGCCCAGATTGTCGCTCAGACGCACGTCCTTGATCTTATCGCCGAGCGTCTTTTTGACGAATTCGAGCGTCTGCTTCGCCTTTTCGCTCTGCTCCTCGGCGGCCTTCTTCTCCTCCTCCGTTTCGAGGCCGAGATCGCCCGCCGTGATGGCCTTGAGTTCCTTTTCCTGATACTTTGCCAGCGTCTGCGGCACGAAGCCGTCAACCTCGTCGGTCATGAACAGCACGTCGTAGCCCTTCTGCTGCAGCTTTTCCATCTGCGGCAGCTGGCCCAGGCGCTCGCGGCTCTCGCCGTTGGCATAGTAGATGTACTTCTGATCCTCCGGCATGGCAGCGGCGTATTCCTTGAGGGAAACGAGCTTGCCCTGTTTGCTCGACCAGTAGAGCAGCAGATCCTGCAGCGCATCCTTCTTCGCGCCGTAATCGGCCAGAACGCCGTATTTGATCTGCGGGCCAAAGGCGGTGAAGAACTTTTCGTATTTCTCGCGGTCGTTGTCCATGAGCTTCTGCAGCTCGGACTTGATCTTCTTTTCGAGATTGCCCGCGATGAATTTGAGCTGCCGGTCGTGCTGGAGCATCTCACGGGAGATATTCAGGCTCAGATCCTGCGAATCGACCACGCCACGTACAAAGCGGAAGCAGTCCGGCAGCAGATCGGCGCAGTTTTCCATAATCATGACGCCGGAGGAATACAGCTGCAGGCCCTTCTTGAAGTCCTTGGTATAGAAATCATACGGTGCCTTGGCCGGGATATACAGCAGCGCCTTGTAGGTGACGGCACCCTCGACGTTCGCATGGATAACGGCCAGCGGGTCTTCGAAGTCGAAGAACTTCTCCTTATAGAAATTGTTGTATTCCTCGTCGGTGACGTCCTTCTTATTCTTGTTCCAGATCGGGACCATGGAGTTGAGCGTCTCGACCTCGGTATACGTCTCGTATTCGGGCTTGTCGCTCTTTTCCGTGCCCTCCTTCATGCGGCTCTTTTCAACCGCCATGCGGACGGGGTAGCGGATGTAATCGGAATACTTGCGCACAAGAGATTGAAGCTCCCAGGTCTTGAGGAAGCGGGAGTATTTTTCGTCGTCCGTGTCGGCCTTGAGCTGCATAATCACGTCCGTACCGGCGTTTTCCCGCTCGCACGGGGTCATGGTATAGCCGTCCGCACCCTCGGATTCCCATTTCCACGCCTCGTCGGAGCCGTATTTCTTCGAAATGACAGTCACCTTGTCCGCGACCATGAACGCCGAATAGAAGCCCACGCCGAACTGGCCGATGATATCGGTATCGGCGGCCTTGTCCTTGTCCAGCGCCTGCTTGAACTGGAGGCTGCCGGAGCGGCAGATCGTGCCAAGGTTATTCTCCATCTCGTCCTTGTCCATGCCGACGCCGTTGTCGCTGACGGTCAGGGTGCGGGCGGCCTCGTCGGGCTTCAGCTGGATCTGAAAGTCGCTGCGGCTGAGGCCGACGTTTTCGTCGGTCAGCGCCTGATAGGCCAGCTTATCGATGGCGTCGGAGGCGTTGGAAATGATTTCACGCAGAAAAATCTCCTGATGCGTGTAAATGGAGTTTATCATGAGATCCAGCAGCCGCTTGGATTCCGCTTTGAATTGTTTCTTTGCCATACTTGTCACGTCCTTTTTGAATTAGCACTCTTTCTTTATGAGTGCTAACTGTATTCTAGCACACTTTTTCCTGTTTGCAAGAGGTTTCTGCAAAATTCATAAAGCGTTCACAAGCATCAAAAAGCAGCGGCTGCCCAGGCGGGCGCCGCTGCTTTTCGTTATGCTTTTGCCATGAGCTCCGCGGCGGGCATGAGGCCGCTGACGTCGGCCTGGGCCATGTGTCCTGCGTCGAACAGGGCCGCGACGTTCGGGTCGATCGGCAGACGCGCGAGAACCGGCAGGGAAAACTGCAGCGCCAGCTCGTCCAGACGGCTCTTGCCGAAGATCTCGACCTTTTTGCCGCAGTCCGGACACTGGAAATAGCTGTAGTTTTCCACGAAGCCGTAGACCGGCACGTTCATCATCCGCGCCATGTTGACGGCCTTGGAGACGATCATGGACACGAGGCTCTGCGGGCTCGTGACGATCACGACGCCGTCGACCGGCAGCGACTGGAACACCGTCAGCATCACGTCGCCCGTTCCGGGCGGCAGGTCGACGAACATATAGTCCACGTCGCCCCAGCACACGTCCGTCCAGAACTGCTTGACCGCGCCGCCGATGACCGGGCCGCGCCAGATGACGGGGTCTGTCTCGTTCGGCAGCAGCAGATTGATGGACATGACCTTGACGCCCTCGGGCGTCTCGGCGGGGATCATCCCGTCGTCGCTGCCCATGATCTGCTCGTGCAGGCCGAAGGCTCTGGGGATGGACGGGCCGGTGACGTCGGCGTCGAGAATGGCCGTTTTGTAGCCCAGCTTCCGCATGGCGACGGCCAGCATCGACGTGACGGTCGATTTGCCGACGCCGCCCTTGCCGGAGACGACCGCAATGACCTTTTTGACATTTGATTTCTGGTTCGGCTCTGCCAGCAGGCTCTCCGGCTTGCGGTCAGAGCAGCTCTCGCCGCAGCTGGAACAGTTGCCGCTGCATCCGCTCATAAAAAACACTCCTTCAATTTGTGTTGTCTGCAAGTTATTCTACCCATCAAGGCGGGAAAAGTCAAACATTCTCCTGCCGGGGCTGGATGAGCATGCGAAGCTCGTCGTGCGCATGGATGAGCGCGTCGGCGTTTTTCCGGAATTCCGCCCAGCGCGCCTCGGCCTGTTCGCCGGCCTCGGCCAGGAGCCTGTCAGCCTGCGCCTGCGCGTCCTGTACGATCCTCTCCGCCTGCTGCTGTGCATCCTGCAAGATCGCCTCGCGCTGCCGCTGCGCCTCGTCGGTTTTCTGCACCATCTCGGCTGCCGCGGCCTTGACGGAGGCAAGGTACTGGTCGGCGGCCGCCTGCGCGGCCTCGAATACGCCGTTTATCTGAACGGCGGCCTCGGCGATAGAGCCGGCAGCCGCGATGCGGAGCGTCCGCTCCTCCAGCTGCTGCCGCAGCGCCTGATTTTCCGCGAGACTTTCCTCATACCGCTTCTGCTGCTCGTAAAGAATATCCAGCAGCTCCGCGCGGCTGAGGCGCCTGAGTTCCTTATCGGTCATACTGTAAATGCCCGCTCCTTTCCTGTTTCCGCGCGGCCGGGATCATCCGCGCCGCGCCTGCCAGAACGCCTTGCAGAAGGCAAAGACCTCGCGCAGCGTGTAATTGACCTTTAAAATCCACGGCCAGGTGTCGCTTGCGAGGCCGTATGGCTCCATGGAGAGCGTCCGCGCGATATATTTGGCGCGGCACATGTGAAAATCGCTCGTAACAATCAGCACACGCGAGGTGTCGAGCCCCGCGGCTTCGGCGAGCTTCGCCGAAAACAGCAGATTCTCCCGCGTGTTGGACGCCTCGTCCTCCTCGATGATCCGGGAAGCGTCCGCGCCGTGTTCAATCAGATAGCGGGCCATGACGGACGCCTCTGTATACGCTTCGTCCGGCCCCTGTCCGCCGGAGACGATCACGGTTTTATCCGGGTTCTCCCGCATAAAGGCGAGCGTCTTATCCAGCCGCTTCTTGAGTGTCAGCGACGGCCCGTCGCCCTGCACCTGCGCGCCGAGCACGACGATCAGCTCCGGCGTCTGCTCCTTCGTCATCACACTGTCCTGTCCCTGCACGGCAATATACCCCATCGCACCGAAGATCACTGCCATCCCTGCGGCAGTCAGGCCGGTCAGAAGACGGCTCCAAAGCTTCGGCGCGTTCTTTTTTCTTAAAATCCGCAGCGCAAGCAGCACCGCCGCAAGCAGCAGCAGACACACGCCCGTCATGCCGATATGCAGCGGCAGCGCCAGACACACCGCGCCGAGCGCCGCAATCAGCGCGATGACCCAGACCGGGATCATGTCGCGTCCTCCAACTCAGACGAAAGCCGCTCCCACTCGTCCATCAGGCCGGTGAGCGTATCGTCGCAGGTCTGCTTTTCCTCCATCAGACGCGCCAGCTCCTGATAGTCGGACGCCGCGGCCTCGATCTGTCCGTCCAGCTCCGCGGAGCGCTGCTCCTGCTTTTCGATCTCGCGTTCGAGCGCGCGGATCTGCTTTTCCAGCAGCTTGCTGCCGGAGGTCTTCGGCTTTTCCTTCCGCTCCTTTTTGGGCTTCTCCGGCGCGGGGGCCGCGATGGCCTCCTTTTCCTTGATGGAGCGGTATTTTTCGTATCCGCACGGGAAATCGCGGATATGTCCGTTTTCCAGCTCCCAGATGCGCGTAGCGAATTTGTTCACGAAATAGCGGTCGTGGGAGACGAAGATCAGCGTGCCCGCATAGTCCTCCAGCGCATCCTCAAGCCATTCGCGCGAGTCGATATCGAGGTGGTTCGTCGGCTCGTCGAGGACGAGCAGATTGATCTTCTCATCCATCAGCATGCACAGCCGCAGGCGGCTCTGCTCACCGCCGGAAAGACTTGAAACGGTCTTGAACACGTCCTCGCCCTCGAACAGATACGCGCCCAGCCGGTCGCGCGCGGTCTGCACGGAGCAGTTCTTTTCATAGAGCATCGTGTCCAGCAGCGTCCGCTCGGGGTGGGCAAAATGGATGATCTGCGGCAGATAGGCCCACTTGACCGTGGGGCCGAACTTCACGCGGCCCGCTCCGGCCTCTTCGCCGAGCAGGAGCTTTAAAAATGTAGACTTTCCGGTTCCGTTGTCGCCGAGCAGCGCGATGCGTTCGCCGCCCGCGACCTGCAACTCGACGTCCGAAAACAGCGTCCGGCCGTCATACGCCTTGCCGAGCCCCTTGACGGACAGCACCTCGTCGCCGTAAAAGTCCCGCTGGGCGAATTTTGCCCGCATGGTCTTCTCCTGCGTGGGCCGGTCGGTCTTTTCGATGCGCTCCATGCGGTGCTGGATGGACATGGCGCGGCGGTAGAGGGTACGGTTGTTAATGCCCCAGCCCTTCATGCGCTCGAGCGTGAAGCCGAGCTGGCCCAGCTTGGCCTGCTCCTTTTCATACTGCTTTAATTGTAAATCAAACCGCGCCTGCTTTTCCTGCACGTAGAACGAATAGTTGCCGGAGTAAAACTCAGCCTTGCCGTCATGCAGCTCGATAATGCGGGTCACGACGCGGTCGAGAAAATACCGGTCGTGAGAGATGGTCAGGACGGTTCCCTTAAATTTTTCAATATAGCCCTCGAGCCATTCGACGGCGTGCATGTCCAGATGGTTTGTCGGCTCGTCGAGCAGCAGGATATCGGTCTCTTCCAGCAGCAGCCGCGCCAGGTTCACGCGCGTCTTTTCGCCGCCCGAGAGACTGTCAAAGTCCTGCTGCCGCTGCGCGGCGGGGATGCCGAGGCCGTTGCAGATCTTGTCGGTCTGCATGTCCGTCTCATAGCCGCCGCCGGTCTGAAAGCGCGTGGAAAGCGCGTCGTATTCGGCGAGCAGCGCCTTGTCCGGCCGCGCGGCCATCTGCTCCTCAAGCTGGCGCATTTTGCTCTGGATATTTGCAAGCTCCCGGAACGCCGTGCGCAGCACATCCTCGACCGTATAGCCCGCCGGGTAATGCGGAATCTGGGAGATGAGGCCGACCTTCCGGCCCGGCGCAAAGCGCACCTCGCCGGTGTTGTAGTCCAGCTCCCCGGTCAGAATTTTGAAGAGCGTCGTCTTGCCCGCGCCGTTCCGGCCGAGCAGGCCCACGCGCTCCCCTGCCTGAATGTCAAAGCTGACGCCGTCCAGCAGATTCGTGTCGGCGTCGAAGCTCTTGACCAGGTCCTTTACAGAAATATCGATCATATATGCTTCCTCTTATGAATTCGGCTGCCGGGTCTCATTCGCCGCCGAGCAGCGGGCGGATGACGCCGGCTGCGTCGAACCGGGTATCGTGGGAGGTCGTGACGAAGACGATCTGCGTGGACGCATCCGGCAGCACCTCGCGCATGGCCTCGGTCACGGTCATCACATCGTTGGCCTTTTCCGTCGTGACATACACGCGGCTGGCATACTGCGCGACGGACGGGACCGTCGTGCCCAGCGCGAGGCGGATGGAGCTGCCGGTCAGGTTCACGCCCAGCGTCTCCGCGCAGTCCTCCAGCGCGGCAACCTGCGTCATGGCCTCGGTATCCCAGGCGACGGAATCGTCGTCCGGTACGGTGAAGTTGTCGAACAGCACCTCGTCAAAGCCGCGCGCATCAAGCTCCAGCGCGATGGCGGCCAGATAGCTGCGCGCGTCGAGCGAGTCGGGGCGCAGCCAGTAGCACCGCCGCTCGTCCATCCACAGATCGCCGGACTTCGTCGTCAGCGCGGAGGAATAGTGCTTCGCGACAAAATTCGGGTCGGAGAACGCGGGCACACGGGCAATCACGATCAGATCGGGCGTTTCCGTCAGCTCCTTGATGAGCGCGTCGCAGGCGGCTATGTCCGCGTCGGCGGTCTGGGCGTCTGCAATATCGGTCGAATAATAGAAGTTTCCGAGCGGACTTTTGACGTCGATGAGCACAGCGTTATACCCGTCCGCGTCCGCGAGCGCCTGCCGCACCTCGTCCACGCTGTTTGCGAGCATGGTTGTGGAGATGTAAAAGCCCTGCAGCTGCACGGCGTTCGGGTCCGTCTCCGTCTCCTCGGCAGCGGCGGACAGGATCGTTTCAAATGGATACTCTTCCGCATCCGGCGTGTCAGCCGGCGTCTGCGGGGCGCGCTGGAGCTTCTGCGTTTTGTCAAAATAGACGCCATCCGGCGAATACACGGCGTAGCGGCCCAGATAGCTGATGCGTGCAAGGATCAGCAGCCCGAGCAGAACCGCTGCCAGCAGCACAATGAGCGCGATGCGCCGCAGCGTCCGCTTGTTGCGGTAGGAAAAAATACGCATGGGTTCTCCTTCCTCCCGTCACGCTTCCGCGCGCGCGGCGGTTACGCGGCACCAGTCCTCCTGCTGCTCGGTGGAGAGGATCTGCAGGCCGTTTTTCTCCAGCGCGTCCAGAACCTCCGCGAGCCGCGTATTGAGAATGCCGGAGCAGATAAAAATGCTGTCCTCCTGCAAAAATGCCGGTACAACGCGGCTCAGGGGGATGATGATGTCGGCCACGATATTGGCCAGCACCACATCGTAATGCCCCTTGAGAGACTCCATCATGGCCTTGTCCCCGATCACGTCGCCGGTAACGGCGGTGAAGCGGTCGGCAAAAATCTGGTTGATGGCGGCGTTTTCCCGGGCGATATCCTCAGCCTTGGGGTCGATGTCGACGCCCGTAGCGTGGGCCGCGCCGAGCAGAATCGCCGTGATGGACAAAATGCCGCTGCCGCTGCCGAGATCAAGCACCCGCTCGCCGCCCTGAATGGCGCGTTCAAGCTCGCGCATGCACATCTGCGTGGACGCATGCGCGCCGGTGCCGAAGATCATGCCGGGGTCGAGCAGAACCTCGACGCGGTTTTCCGGGTTCTCCGGGTGTAGCCATTCCGGCACAACCAGCAGCTTTTCACCGATGGGCAGCGGCTGGTAATACTGCTTCCAGTTGTTCTCCCAATCCTCGTCCTTGACGTTTGCCAGCTGCACATCCAAAGAGCCGAAGTCCACCGACGGATACTGCGCGCGCAGCGCGGCCAGCTGGCTTTTGAGGCTTTCGACTGTTTCCGGCACGGACGCATTCTGCTCCAGATACAGCCGGATCTGCGACAGCCCCTGCATCTGTTTTTCCAGGCCCTCGTCTACATAGTCCCAGTACTGGCGGTTCTGCTCCAGAAATTCATGAAACTGCTCTTGGTCGTCGACGATGAAGCTGTCAAAGCCCAGCACAGTCAGCCGGTCGCAGACCAGGTCGATGGCCGCGGGCGCCGTCTTGATGGTAAGTTCGATCCACTGCATGGTTATCCTCCCGATCCCCGGAAGCGGAGATCTTTCCAATCGCAATATTTGTTCTATTTTACACGAAACCGGCACAAATAACAAGTGGGGAGATTCTGAATCAGGAAACGGCCTCCGGCGGCCCTGTCTTTTCCGCCTTGCCGGAAAAGACAGGGGAGAAAAGGGGCGCTTGGTTACGGTTTGGCGCGTTCTGCGGGAACGATTCAGGCAAGTACCAATTTTATAGTCGTTACGAGCACGCCGAATCACCTTACGGGCACTAAACTACGCGCCGCCTGTTACGGGACAACAGATTTGCGAACAGTTACGTTTAAATGACTGCGGTAAAAATGCTTTGCGTTTAAAATTTGTAAGGCAGTACGAATTTGCCGAAAGGCTTTGTAGGGGCCGATGCTCACATCGGCCCGCTGGGAAGTTGCGGATTCGCATTGAATTTCTGCTCCTCGCAGCTGCCTGCCGCGACCTCTCAGTCAGCTTTGCTGACAGCTCCCCTGGAAGGGGAGCCTTGGTGCGGCTCTCGTCAGGGATTCCTGCGGTTTTCCTTGCAAACACTGGATTTTGTGGTATGATAAGAAAAAACGTTTATGAGGTTTTTCTATGATTACCATTTCCAATCTTGCCATGCAGTTCGGCGGCTCTGTGCTGTTCAAGCAGGTCGACCTGCAATTTACGCCCGGCAGCTGCTACGGCATCATCGGCGCCAACGGCGCTGGCAAATCGACGTTTCTGAAGCTGCTGTCCGGCGAGCTCGAGCCGACGTCGGGCGATATTTTCATCAAGCCCGGCGCGCGCATGTCCGTTCTGAAGCAGGATCAGAACCAGTACGACGCATACACCATCCTCGACACCGTCATCATGGGCAACCAGCACCTGTATGACGTCATGAAGGAAAAAGACGCGCTTTATGAAAAGCCCGATTTCTCCGAAGAGGACGGCATGCGTGCGAGCGAGCTTGAGGCGGAATTTGCCGACATGGACGGCTGGGAGGCCGAGTCCGATGCGTCAAAGCTTCTGCAGGGCCTCGGCATCCCGGTAGAGCTCCACTACGATCTCATGGCCAATACCGACCCGCGTCTGAAGGTCAAGGTGCTGCTTGCACAGGCGCTGTTTGGAAAGCCCGACATCGTCATGCTCGACGAGCCGACCAACAACCTTGATATAGAGGCCATCAACTGGCTCGAGGACTTTATCCTCGATTACGAGGACACCGGCCTTGTCATCGTCGTCAGCCACGACCGGCACTTCCTCAATACCGTCTGCACGCACATCGTCGACATCGACTACGGCAAGATCAAGATGTATGTCGGCAACTACGACTTCTGGTACGA
>CADBOK010000078.1 GCA_902796245.1 Oscillospiraceae bacterium
AGGGGTCGATGCCGGTCACAGCCGTTCGCGACGAAGGAGCGTTACGGATGTGGGTCTGCCGCTTGCCGGTACACATCGACCCGGCAGAATGATCCGATTTTGCGGTAATCTTCGGCGAATTCGTAACTTCCCGGCGGGCCCATGTGGGCATCGGCCCCTACAAAGTCTTCCCACCCACCAACATTTCAGAAAGAGCAGGAAACGCATATGCGAATGAGAAGAAGAAACAATCTGGCCCCGCGGATGGAGGCCTGCGAAGCCGTCTGGATCCACGACCCGGAGGCGCTGCGCGGCAACTGGCGCAGTTTGATGCCAGGCTGCCGGGAGCTTCGCGTCGAGGTTGGCTGCGGCAAGGGCAAATTCACCGTCGAAACCGCCGAGGCCGAGCCGGACGTGCTGCTCATCGCCATCGAGCGCGTGCAGGACGCGCTTGTTCTCGCCATGGAGGCCGCGCTCCGCAAGGGACTCAAAAACGTCTTTTTCGTCTCGCTCGACGCGGCGAATATCGACCAGTTCTTTGCCGACGACGAGATCGACCTGCTTTATATCAACTTCTGCGACCCCTGGCCGCGCAAGAAGAACGCCAAGCGCCGCCTGACGTACCACACCTTTTTGGAAAAATACAAGAAGGTGCTGAAGCTCGGCGGGCAGATCCACTTCAAGACCGACAACGCGAATCTGTTTGCCTGGTCGCTGCCGGAAATGGAGAGCTGCTTCCTCGAACTGCGGAACGTCACCGATGATCTGCACGCGAACGGCCCTGTCGGCATCATGACCGGCTACGAGGAAAAATTCTACGCCCTCGGTACGCCCATCCATCGCGTCGAGGCCGTCGTCACCACCAAGCAGCCTCGCCCGGCAGAGGAGAAGCCGGAGCCGGTGAAAGCGGAGGATTGACCCTGCGCGCCGGGGCTGTTACCGCTTTGAAACCCCTTTGTGACCTGTTTGAAAACAGCCTGCGCGCAAGCCATATAAACGGTTGACATAAAATGATTAAGAATTCTTAAAAATTCGGTTTTTCCCGGAAAAAGCAGACATTTCCCGAAAACCACCTATTGCGTTCTGGAAAACAGTGTGCTACGATATCTATGTAAAAGAGGCGGAGGCCGGGTAAAATCCGGCCGCTGCAAAACGGCGCGTGCGCGGCTTGTCCGTGTATGCGCAGATAGTCCCGGCGGGGAAAGCCGCCGGAAGAAACTGCAAGGAGGAAGCATTATGAAAAAACGTTTATTGGCGCTGGCCCTGTGCCTGGTCATGCTGATCGGCATGATCCCGGCCGCACTGGCAGGCGATCCTGCAGGCGATCCTGCATCGGATGGCGGAGCAACAGAACTGAAAAAGTATGTAATTCATTATGATGCCAACGAGGGCACCCTGATCGGCGCGGCTACAGCTGAGGTTGCTCCCCAGAATACAGAGACAGGTGAAACCGGTTTAATTCCGCAGCGGGACGCTACGCGAAATGGCTACAAGCTCAAAGGCTGGAACTGGGGCTATACGAGGGATGCAAGCGAAGGCGAATGGGATTTTACCATACCGCTAACGAAGACTCCGGTAGATGTCTATCTGAAAGCTAACTGGCAGGTCAAGCAGTATACGCTGACCTATGAGCTGATCGGCCTCCCCGGCGCAAGCTTTGAAGATAGTGCGCAGAGTACCCAAACGCTTGATTACGGCGCTACGCTCGAACTTCTGACGGCAGATGCGCTGAATTATGATACAGAAGGCTACACCTTCGAAGGCTGGACGGCTGATCCTGTTAACGAAACACCATGGACTAGCACCACGATGCCTGCGGAGAATGTGACCCTGTACTCCGTTTTCCGTGCAAAGTCGGATAAGGTCTACGTCCACTTCGACGGCAACGGCGAGACCGGCGGCGTGATGGCCGATCAGGCATTCACGAAGGGTGAAACAAAGACGCTCACAAAGAACACGTTTACAAGAACCGGCTATGAATTCCTGGGCTGGTCCCGCAGCGAAAATGCGGTGACTCCGGAATATCTTGATGAGGAATCCTTCAAACATGATCAGGAATCCACGGTCATTCTTTACGCGGTCTGGAAGCTGACCAGCAAGAACAATGCGGTCGTCGGTTACTATGACTACAATCTCTCTGGCAGGTATACGACGCAGACGTTTGTAAAGGACACCACGATCACCGTCAATACAAACGGCGGTTATCTTGTATTCGAAGGCTCGAAGATCACTTCGGCAGACGATGAAAAGTCCTTCAAGCTGACGGATAAGGCATACTATCTGTCTGAGCCGGAAAAGACCGGATATACGTTTGCAGGCTGGTCGTTCATTAAGCGCACCAACACCTTCTTCGCAAACTGGACGAAGAACCCGACCAGCTCCACCTACGACGTCTACTACTACGACTACACCGACAGCAAGTATGAGTATTACCGCTTCGACGCCGGTACGTATCTCGTATTCGACCCGAACGGCGGCACGGCGAAGCTGAACAATACCTCCTTCTCCAGCCAGAAGGGCTTCTACATCTATGATGACTACATCCTCTCCGATGCAGTCCGTACCGGCTACACCTTCTACGGCTGGTATCTGACGAAGTCCGGCAGCACCTACACCTTCACCGCCATGTGGTCGAAGTCCGCAAGCACCGTTCCGTACATGCTCAACGGCGAAGATCATTACGCCTACATCAAGGGCTATCCCAACGGCAGCTTCAAGCCCAACGCGACCATCACCCGCGCCGAGGCGGCCTCTATCTTCTACCGCCTCCTGACCGACACGACCCGCAAGACCTACACCACCACCTATAACACCTTCAAGGACGTCCCGGCCAAGGCGTGGTACAACACTGCCGTGTCCACCATGGCGAAGCTCGGCATCGTCAACGGTGATGCAAACGGCTATTTCCGTCCGTCCGATCCCATCACCCGTGCGGAGATCGCGGCCATGATCGCCCGCTGCGACGGCAGCTACTACGGCAGCAGCTACACCAACTTCTCCGATGTCAAGGGCCACTGGGCTTCGAGCTACATCGCAAGAGCCTATGAGCTCGGCTGGATCAACGGCTACGGCACGACCTACGCGCCCGACAAGTACATCTCCCGCGCTGAGACCGTCGCCATCCTCAACCGCGTTCTGAACCGCGCGCCGCAGTATACCTCGGATCTGCTCAGCGGCCGGAACACCTTCAGCGATGTCAGCACCGCATCCTGGTACTATCTCGATGTCGAGGAGGCTGCCAACAGCCACACCTACACCAGAAAGACCAGCGGCTACGAGTACTGGAACAAACTCATCGCCGACCCGAGCTGGCTGTAATCCCTAACCCATCAGAGGGGCGGCAAATGCCGCCCCTCTTTCTCTTTTCGCACCGCCGTCTGCCCCTACACATATACGCTAAAACACCGTCACGATCTTCGCATGCTCCCGGCTCCCGTACCGCCACACATCTAATCGGCCCGTCGTTTTCGTAAAGACCAGCGGCTGCGGCGGCAGCGCGTCCAGCCGGTGCAGGACCGTCAGCTTGATTTTAAGCGTTTCCGGGTGAATAGCCTTGATGTACACGCAGACCGGCTGTCCGGGCTCCAGCGTATCGTCCCGTTCCGCCAGCCCGCAAAGATTCGGCGTCAGCGCGATGAACACGCCGTATTCCGTCTTTGCCCGGACGATCCCCGGCACGGTCTGCCCCGCGCGAAAGCGCGCTGCGTTTTCTTCCCATGTCCCAAGCAGCTCCCGGAGTGTCAGCACCACGCGCCGCTGCACCGGCTCGAGCGACCGGAGCGCAACAGGCAGCCGCTGCCCGACCCGCAGCAGCTCGCCCGGATGCCGCAGCCGGGACACGCAAAGATCCCGCAGCCCCAGCAGCCCGGCTGCGCCGCAGCCGATATCGCAGAACGCGCCGAACGGCGCAAGCCCCGTGACCACGACGGGAAGAATATCCCCGGGCCGGTTTTCGCGGAAAATATGTTCCAGCGCCGCCTCCTGCGCGCTGCGCCGGGACAAAAGCGCCGTCCCGTCCGGCGCAAAGCCCGTGACGGTAAAGCATACGGGCCGCCCTACGCGCGATAAGATTGCAATGTCCCGCGTTTCGCCGCCGAGAATGCCCCGCGCCGCCTCCTCGCGCGGGATGACGCCCCGGCAGCAGCCGAGCGCGACGTGCAGCGCATGCCGCTCGTCACACTTGACGGCGGTGGCCTGCAAAATTTTCTCCTGCTGCATTGCCAGCAGCAATTCCTCTCTCGTATACCCCTTCGGCTGCGGATGCAGCCCCTCCGGAAGAAACTGATGCATAAGATCCCCCCCAATTCCTGCTCCAATATATGCAGGCAGGGGAAGGAAGGAGATAAACACATGGACGTACAGGTCGGCGATATCCTCGTCATGAAAAAAGAGCATCCCTGCGGCGCGAAGCAGTGGCTTGTCCTGCGCAGCGGCATGGACTTCCGGCTGCGCTGCACCGGCTGCGGGCATGAGCTCATGCTGCCGCGCAGCAAGGCGGAGAAGAGCATCCGCCAGATTCTGCGCGACGGGAAGCAGATCTGACATTACAAGGAAAACATGACGAACGATAGGCCGCAATTCCGCTTGGAATTGCGACCTCTTTTTTTGCCCGCAGGGTGTATGCTTTGAAGGCACGGACAAACAGGGGAGGGGGAATGCGGATGACGGTCTATGCGGACGAGGCGTTTTTGCTCAACGGTGCGGTCGACTATCTGCTGCTCATCTGTGCGGCGAAGCTCGGCGGCGGCAGAATTGCGCGTCTGCGCTTGCTGGCTGCCGCCGTGTTCGGCGGGCTGTACGCCGCAGCGGCGCTGTTCGCGCCGCTGGGCGTTTTGCAGGCGCTGCCCATGAAGCTGGTGAGTCTTGCCGTAATGCTGCTGATCGCCTTCGGTATAAGCCGGGAGACGCTCCGCACGGGGCTGCTGTTTCTCGCGGCGGTCTGCGCATTCGCGGGCGCGGCAGTCCTGGCCGCGCAGCTATTCGGGACAGGCGTGCTGGTGCTGCCGGGCGGCACGTTCTACGCGGTGAGCGTCCTGGGCCTCCTGCTGCTGGCAGGGCTTTTGTACCTGCTCTGCTACACCGTCTTTTCCTGCGCGGCTCAGCACGGCGGGGAGATCCGGCCCATGACGCTCCTGTACGGAGCAAATCAGGTTCCGATCCGCGCGCTGCACGACACCGGCTGTACGCTCCGCGACCCCATGACCGGTGAACGTGTGCTTGTTGCAGAGACGGGTGCGCTGCGGGCCCTCTTGCCGGACGTGCCCATCACGCCCGCCGCGCTTGCAGACCCGGCAGAACTGCTGCTGCGGCTGAAAACGCGCGATCCCGCGCTTCCGGCGCGGCTGCTGAGCTACAAATGCGTCGGCACGCAGACAGGACTGCTTTTGTGCCTGCGCTGTGAGATACAGGTCAAACCGGGCGTCCGGAAGCGCTGCCTCGCAGCCTTTTCTCCGACGCCCGTTTCAGATGGAGGAAATTATGACGCGCTGATAGGAGGAACGATCGGATGAAACTGGAAGCCATTTTGCAGAAGCTCGGCCTGTTGCAGCCGGGGAAGATCATGTACATCGGCGGCAGCGACGTGCTGCCCGCGCCGCTGAAGCCGGAGCAGGAGCGGCAGGCGATTGCCGCGCTGGAGCAGGGGGACGAGGCGGCCAAGCAGACGCTCATCGAACACAATCTGCGCCTCGTCGTATATATTGCGCGCCGGTTTGAAAACACCGGCGTCAATCTTGAGGATTTGATTTCCATCGGGACCATCGGCCTCATCAAGGCGGTCAACACCTTCCGGCCAGACCGGAACATCAAGCTCGCGACGTATTCGTCCCGCTGTATCGAAAACGAGATTTTGATGCACATCCGCAAAATCGCCAACCAGAAGACGGAGGTCTCGCTCGACGAGCCGATCAATACCGACTGGGACGGCAACGAGCTGCTGCTGTCCGACGTGCTCGGCACGGACAGCGACATCGTCATGCGGCCGCTGGAGGACGACGTCGACCACCAGCTCCTGCGGCAGGCGCTCGGCCGCCTCCCGGAACGGGAGAAGCAGATCGTCTCCATGCGCTTCGGCCTCGGCGGACGGCAGGAGAAGACGCAGAAGGAGGTCGCGGACATCATGGGTATCTCGCAGTCGTATATCTCCCGGCTCGAAAAGCGCATCATGGTGCGCCTGCGCCGCGAGATCTCACGGCAGATCTGCAGCTGAGAGGGGGCTTGCAAAATGCACGCAGATGTGGTATAAATTTATCGATAGATTTTATCGATATCAAGCAAAGGAGGCGGTTCCATGGACAAAGAAATTTCCCGCGCGACGCTCAAGCGCCTGCCGACCTATCTTGCCTATCTCAAGGGCATGCCCGAAAGCAGCGGCGTCAATATCTCTGCTACGGCGCTTGCGGCAGGGCTGCATATGGGCGAGGTACAGGTGCGCAAGGATCTCGCGCTCGTCTCGTCCGGCGGCCGCCCGAAGATCGGCTATAACCGCGCGGCGCTGATTGCCGATATCGAGCAGTTTTTGGGCTACGGCAATACGAACGATGCTGTTTTGATCGGTGCGGGCAAGCTCGGCCGCGCGCTTCTGGGCTATTCCGGCTTCGCAGAATACGGCCTCAATATCGTCGCGGCATTCGATGAAAACGACGCCATCATCGGCACATCCAAGAGCGGCAAGCCCATCATGCACCTGTCGCGCCTCGGCGAGGTCTGCCGCCGCGACCAGATCAAGATCGGCATCATCACTGTCCCGGCCGAGCAGGCCCAGAGCGTCTGCGACCTGCTCATCAGCAACGGCATCCTTGCCATCTGGAACTTTGCACCCAAGCACCTGAACGTGCCGGACCACATTCTGGTTCAGAACGAAAACATGGCCGCCTCCCTCGCGCTTCTCTGCAAACACCTCAACGAGCAGATGAAATCCGAGGAATGACGCATTTTCGGAAGTTTTTTCTTGAATTTCCGCGCGTCATGCTGTATAATAACACAGCAATGCCGGTGTGATGGAATTGGTAGACGTAGTGGACTCAAAATCCACCGCCAGCGATGGCGTGCCGGTTCGAGTCCGGCCACCGGCA